>QNBZ01000323.1 GCA_003644295.1 Planctomycetota bacterium | reverse complement strand
CGGCGACCAAACAGGGTACCGAGTAAAGTCTGGGGATCTCTCCTGCCCAAGCCAGTTCGAAATGACCCCGGCCATCCCCTTCGAGAACGTACATGTAGTACGGCACATGAAACCAGAACGGAGCGTAGTCACGGTTTCCAACGTAGAAGAAGGCAATGTCCAAATGTCCATCACCATTGAAGTCTCCAAGAAGGTGCTGCCCATCGCCCTCTTCCCAGATCGGTCCCCCCCAACACCCAGGGCCAAGCGGGTGGATGCGGAACGATCGCTGCCCCTGGTTATAGAGCACATACGGACACGCTATGATGGGGAGTCCCACGAGGTCGATCCAACCATCCTCGTTCAGGTCTCCGGCCCCAAACGAAAAGGTGCCCTGGACGATAAACCCCGGGCTGGAGACGACTTCGAAGTCACCTCTCCCGTTCCCGTACAGGATTGAGTACCAGGTTGCAAAGTACTCGGCAATTGCGTGGGGTACGGCGACATCGAGGTGCCCGTCCCGATCGAAGTCCGCGACTACCCCCACTGACGCTGGCTCAATCGGTGCCACTACGTGGTATTCGGGCCACGGCTCGGAGAGAACGATTGTCTTCCCATGGCGAATAAACCCACCCTTGCCGTCATTCACCAGGGGGATGAGCCCCCAGTCTCGGTGAATGAGTAGATCAGGGTAGCCATCCTCGTTGAAATCGCCCACCGATACGCCCCCGAAGTAGGGCTTCTTTTCTGGTGTAAGCTCGAGTGGCACCTCCTGTCGCACAAGTGCGAGGCTTCCGTCCCCCTTTCCGAAAAGCAGGATGAGCACGTTCGCATCGGTGTCCACACCGATTACGTCCAGGTGCCTATCCCCGTTGAGGTCGGCCACCCCGGGGTTGGTGAGGCTCGGCTGATGGGATAAAACACAACCCCAAAAGATTGGGGAACCAGGAGCGGGGGTAAACTCCCCTTCTCCCTCGTTGAGCAGAACGTACAGTTCATGGATCCTTTCCCCTTTTTCGCAGACTCCGGCCCGGCGTTTCCCCACATCGACCACTAAGTCAGTCCGGCCATCCTCGTTGAAATCCCCCGCAGCCACGTCATATACCTTGATGGCGTCTTCCCCCAACAAGGATTCCAGCCCAATCGCTTTAAAGTAAAGATCGCCAAACCCGATCCCTGTGCCAAAGTTGAATTCGTATTGGGTATTCCCAGGGTAAAAGATCCCTCCAGGAAAGAGCGACGGTGTCTGCACCTCATCCTTCCCGGGGGAGTTTCCCAGGCCTGGCAGCGCCACTAGACCCACAAACAAAACCAACAAGCACATCACCAAGGCAAGCGCCCTCGTTCTAAATTTTCCACCGTTTGATCCGCGTCCCATTTTTCCCTCCTTTTGCTCTTGTTTTGCCCTTTCTACTGAGGTGAGTACCCTCGCTTTTCTGGTCACAACACATTACCCCAGAATGAGAATGACAAGGCAAATGACCCCATACTTAGTACGCATCTTCATTCACCCTCCCTATTATTCAACTTGATCATCAGAGTATCGTGCCGAAGGATTCCTAAGTCTGGGTACCCATCCTCATCAAAGTCCGCTACACCTACCCAAGAAAAGCCGGGAGACAGGCCTTCTCTACCGTACAAGAACGGGGAGCCGTGGCAGGACTGAAACTTCCCTTCACCATCTCCGAGGAGGAGAGATACTTCATAACTACTATCACCTACTAGAGCTAAATCAAGATGCCCATCTCCGTTAAAATCCGCTACTGCCATCCGATATGGATCTGTTATATCTGTATTCAAGTTGTTTGGCCCTACAAATCCTCCTGTTCCATCCCCGTAAAAGAGAGAAACGTAGTTCTTAACAACAATCTCTGGCTTGATGCTAACCAATTTAGCTGAATTGATAGCAGCGATATCAACGTACCCATCCTCGTTGAAGTCACCGACTACTAAAGCCTCGGGCCTTTTTATAACCTGGTAATCCTTTGCCTTTGCAAACCCACCTTTCCCATCTCCAAGCATAACAGACACACTAGGATAAGGAGGTTCACCTGTCCCGTAGTTCGCCGTAGCCAGGTCAAGGTGCCCGTCTCCGTTGAAATCAGCTGTTACAATACTCGCCGGTTGGGTGTTGCGTGGAAACTGAACCGAGCTCTCGCTCTTTGCTCCACCTTCGCCGTCCCCAAGGATAACCGTGATCCGATCATCCCAGATACAGGCAACGGCTAGATCGAGATCCCCGTCCTCATCAAAGTCTCCCACGGCCATCCCAGACGGCTCACGTCCGGTCCTAATCCAGCCCTTCGGCGAAGGCTTAAACGCTCCTTTTCCGTCACCGAGGAGTAGATAGACCCCCACCGCTCCAACGTGATAATCCCCTGTGCCCGGGTTCGTCACTGTGAGATCAAGGTGCCCATCGCCATTGAAGTCCCCTGTAGCGATCCTGTAACAATTCCACGATCCATCTCCTACAGGAAAGAATGTCGGCCCACTGAATGTGCCATCTCCATTGCCAAGGAGGATTCCCACTGCAGCAGTGCCCCCCTCCACATAGCCACAGCACTTACCCGCAATCGCTGCGTAGTAAAGAGGGCAAAGAACTGCGATGTCCAGGTGGCCATCCTCATTGAAGTCTCCAATTACCGCGGACCAGGAATCTGTTAGCTCGATCGG
>QNBZ01000035.1 GCA_003644295.1 Planctomycetota bacterium | reverse complement strand
GATTCTTTATGGCGTTACCGACAGCGGTAAAACAGAGATTTACATAAGGGCAATTGAGGCAGTTTTGCAAAAGGGCAAAAGCGCTATAGTGCTGCTTCCTGAAATCGCTCTCACCGCCCAGACCGTTCAGCGTTTTAGTTCAAGGTTTGAAAAAGTAGCTGTTATGCACTCGAGACTGACCGCGGCTCAGCGCAACGCACAATGGCAGAAAATAAAGGCAGGCAAAGCTGATGTGGTTGTAGGTGCCCGCTCGGCGGTCTTTGCTCCGTTAGCCCGGCCGGGCCTTATCGTTGTCGATGAAGAACACGAACCGAGTTACAAGCAGGATACCGCCCCGCGGTATAACGGCAGAGATGTGGCGATAAAACGGGCACAATTACACAATGCGCACTGTATTTTAGGCAGCGCTACGCCATCGCTTGAAACTCTGCATAACAGCCGTAACAAAAAACATTTTACGCTGGTACGTTTGCCAAAAAGAGTGATGGATTTTCCAGCCCCGGTGATGAAGCTGGTTGATTTACGAGTTCAATACCTGACGGAGCGAAGCCTGAATTTGCTTTCCGAGCCATTGACGGAACATCTGAAAAAAATCCTGGCGAAAAAAGAGCAGGCGATTTTGCTTCTGAACAGACGCGGCTACAGTAATTTTGTACTCTGTTCGTCGTGCGGCTATACACTGCGCTGCCGGAATTGCGATGCAACGCTGACTTTTCACAAATCGAAAGTCGCTACCGGTGCACGAATGCGAACGGTTACGGGAAAACATATTGATTATGGTTACGCCGTGTGCCATTATTGCCTGGCACAGACGCTTGTACCTGAGAAATGTCCGCTGTGCGGCAAAGCGATGGTGATGATTGGAGTTGGTGTACAACGACTCGAAGAGCAGTTGCACAGGAAATTCCACGATGCCCGTATAGCAAGGGTTGACAGCGATTCAATGACAGGGCAGGACTATTACAGAGTTCTGAAGGGCTTTAGCGATGGGCGGATTGATATATTGGCCGGCACGCAAATGCTGGCTAAGGGTCTGCATTTTCCAAACGTAACACTGGTAGGCATTATCAGCGCAGACACCTGTCTTTATCTGCCGGATTTCCGAATGAACGAGCGGACGTTTCAATTGATTTCTCAGGTGGCTGGGCGTGCGGGCCGCTCGGAAAAGAGCGGTACAGTATTCGTTCAAACATTTTTGCCGAACCAGCCGGCCATACAGTTTGCGCTCGGCAACGATTACATCGGCTTCGTCAATGAGGAATTAAAGCATCGTAGGGCCTGCAACCTGCCGCCATTTTGGCGACTTGCCGTTGTCCTTATGCGGGACAGAAATTTTGATAAACTTGATGCTGCCTGCAAGGCAATGCGGCAGAGAATCGACTATATTGTTGAGCGCAATAGCTTAAAAGCGATTGTCAGAGGGCCGATGCCGGCAGTAATAAGTCGAGTACAGCGTTTTCACAGGATGCAGATAATCGTTCAGGCCTCTGATGCGGCAACTATGCAGAAGTTATTCAGCAGTTTGAGGGCGGGCAGAGCTGTTCGACCGGCGGTCAAGGTTGCCGTGGACATAGACCCTGTTAATTTATTGTAGCTTGCGATTTGTAAGCCGATGTGCTATATTCGTATTGCGTATTTGTTTTGCGCTATACGCATCGCGCAATACGCACGACTAATCTATCGGGGAGTAGCTCAGCTTGGCTAGAGCGCTGCGTTCGGGACGCAGAGGTCGCAGGTTCAAATCCTGTCTCCCCGATTACATAACTCCTTGGAAAACAAGGGGTTATTTTTTATGACAACTGCATCAACAAAAACCCTGAGTAATAGCGGCTTGCGTCCTGTAAAATCATCATACAAAGGTTGAGCGGCCCTTACAGAATCGTTTTCATTCTTCGCAACAGTTACAGCAAATATCTTGATAGCCCCATTATCCGGAAGGGTTAACTTCGCTGTGCCTGCGGGCATATCAAGTGCATACTTAAAGATATAACTGTAATGATAGGCCTCGAAGGAACCGTCAGCATTATTTCTATGGCCACCAAACCAAGCAAGATTATCTCTTTTAATATAACCTACCTCAAGACCTGTCAATTTGCCATCCCATGTGTGATCTATTTCCCCAAATTTTTTGTCCCAAACTCTTGTGTCATATTGTCCTATATAGCCGGTCCAGCACTGCACTCCAAGTTCGCACTCAGAATCACCGACTTTAAATACTCCACTTGTATCCTCAGTAGCAGATGCCAGCAAGTATATACGATTATAATCACCTTGCGGTAACTCAATCGTCTGTCCACGACAAGCAAGAACATTGTTTTTCCCATCAGATGTATCCCCTATCTTGAATCTGATGCCTTCACTGATGATATAGCTCGGAAGTAATTCTGCCGGAATAGTTCTGCCATCTTTATCGAATTTTCCGTCAGCCTTGTTTTTGTTGGTGCTGACCACGTCTTCGTTATACGCCAAGTCAACCATCTTGAAGCATAAATCAGCAACTTCAACCGATGCCCGCTCAAATTTAACGGCAAAACTTCTTGGACTATATTTGCTCATATCCAGAACGAGCTTACCATCCTTAATTAGTGCAGGAGCAATCTGTCTTTCCTGACCATCAACTTCGTAAGCTGAGACAATTGGCGCCGGCCCGGTAATTATTACTTCTTTTGCATCCTGTCCCCAGAGTTCCTGCAGACGGATAATTGTGTATTTGCTGTTCTCCGCTTTTTTTACAGCACGGACATCAACCTGATGGGTATTAACAGAAAGAAACGAGAATTTTTTCCCAAGCTGACCGCTATGAGACGGTGTCTGAAAAGCGACCAATGGCTGATTCAAACGTCGCCCCTGCCATTCAGAACTACCTTTTCGCCAATCGCCCTTATGTCCGTAAATGCCGTAAATGAAATCGTGATAACCCCAATCCTGATATCTTTGTTCCTGATAGTATGGCTTTGCCTTCGAGGTATCCGGAGTGTATAGAAGTGTCAGTCTGACTATGTTGTCGGACGGCTTATCTGAACCAAACTTACAATCCTCAAGAATCGTAACGCCATAACTGCCGTTTGAATCAGTAAGGTCAAACCACTCGTGGGATGGCACTTCATATTTTACAGGACAATTATTCCCACGCTCAATAGTACTTAACCCCCAGTTATATGTAGCATTGGCATTGCTTACGGTCAATGGAAATGCTGCCTTGAGAGACACTCCGGTGGTCTGCCAGTCGATATGGTTTTTGACTTCCACTCTTCTGCCGGCATCCCCTCCAGAAAGGCGAATCTGCTGTTTGAATATAGAACCTCTGCTTTTGCGAACAACTTCAAGGGCAACACGGACAGGCCCTTTCTCGACAATTTTGATTGTTGCTTGACCATCGACATACCCAATCGGAGGATTTTGCCTGTCTTTCCATTCCATATTCCACGCAGGGTAGTTCCTGGGGCTTTCTGACAGAAATTCCAATCGTGCCGTTCCGGCAAGCAATTCTCTAACTGCTTTCTTGTCAAAAATGCTTGCTATGTCACCATATCTGTTGATTACCACTTTGTAATAGTTATTCTCAAGGGTTCTGCCCTTAATACTAAGACCGGTTTGCATTTTGCAAATACTTGAGGCGGGCTGCACATCATATATTGCAAAGCCTACGGACGGTACTTTGGCGATAAACAAAATTTTTATCGAATCTTTACTTCTTGAAATAATTTGTGAAGCCACTTCACCGCCATCAGGATTAAAAACCTTAACAGCTCTGGGCGTTCCTTCTGTAAATTTCACTTCAGCTTCGACAATATCTTCACGTTCAGTTGCCAGCGGGTTATAAACAACAATTGCCTTTCCCTTTGTATTGGTATCCAGAATGCTGGATACGGCACCAACGGAATTTTCCAGTGAAGCGGCAAAACCGTTCAATGCGATAAATTCGTCATTGTAAGCGTAGTTATAAGCCCTTGGGATAGATGTACCGGGAAGAATGTCATGCATTTGATTGGCAAGAACACGTATCCACGACCTTGTTAATTTTTCTTGTGGATAATCTGCTGCGCCGAGCCATTGTGCCGTCACAGCAGCACGTTCTGCAGAGTCCGCCAATTGTTCATTTTTACGATTGCAACGCTTCATATAGGCCTGTGAACTTAAAGAGCCAGCCGAATGTTCTTTCAAAAGCAAATCGCCTTTATATTTAGGTAACTGCCTTTTTTGTTTCGGAGTGATGTCCTTGTACATCTGGTCGGAAGATGTTAGATAAACGCGTATCTGACTATCCGGATTATCTACACAACTGACATAGTTTTTGACATCCTTATCTCTGGGTGCACCACCTACATCCCCAACGCCATAGTAATGATAATCAGCAAAAACGCCGTACTTCTTTCCGTTTTCATTTACACGGTTAATCCAATACTCGCATTTATCCAATCGCCCTTTATATGCATCGCCATAGCAGCCGGGGTCTAAAGCTGCAATAACAGAACTGCCGTCAGGCCCTTCCCAGACACCAATCTTGAATGGTATACCAACGGCGGACCCCCAGTTTGGATGCAATTTTTGAGTAGAAAATCCCTTTAGGCCGCAATGTGCCAAAATAGACGGCAGAGAAGCCGGATAGCCAAAGTCGTCTGGAAGCAGACAATCGACACTTTCTTTGCCAAATTCTTTTCTAAAATATCCATTACCGTAAAGTATCTGGCGAATAATTGACTCCGGCGATGAGATAATCACTTCACCTTCATCAACAGATGAACCCGCAACAAACCAACGTCCCTGCCTGATATATTCCTTTAATTTTTCGTACTTTTCCGGATAGTACTCTTTCATCATTTCATAACGTACTGCACCGGTAAAATTAAATACATATCCCGGATATTTTTCGAATCTGTCAAAGTTATCGTCCAGCGTGTTCTTAATAAAAGAATCTATAGTCGTTTGATAATCCCATCGCCACTGTGTATCAAGGTGGGCATAGCCGATGGTATATAAAATTTTATCTTTAGTCATATCAGGTTTTTGTCCAACGGCACCTAACACTACACTCGCAATTAAAGAAACTAACAGCACAAACATTAACTTTTTCATGACATTTACCTTTTTTATAACAAACAACTCCCGCATAATTGGACATCTACATTCATTTGTTATATATCTGTAAGGCCCAACTGGTCGTAAAGAAAACTCACAACCTCGCGTTCACTCAACAAAGCCCTAAGTTTATTTCGAAATTTTTCGTGCAATATTTTTTTGGCAAGACGCGAGAATATCCGCATATGCGAATTACCGGCATTCTCACCATCTTTTATTACCATCGCAATAATCACATCCACGGGCTTCTTATCAATTGCATTCCATTCAATCGGCTTGTTAAGCCGGAAGACGCATATAGAGTGACACTTAACGCGCTTACTCTTACAGTGTGGGACTGCGAATCCATGCCCAAGCCCCGTCGAATATGCCGCCTCTCGTTTCCAAAAATCTCTTTCTATCTCAAGAGGATAATTTGTTCTGCCATTGATACATAATATATCAGAAGTATATTTAATTATCTCTGCCTTATCAGTACAATCTACATGAAGGTCGACCAGACCAGCTTCAATCACAGCAGGAAAATCCTTATGACTCTGCTCGGCCACTACCGCCTCTACCTGACCAACACTTGCACAATTCAAAACTTTGGCGACTAATTCTTCACAAAGCGCCCTGTCCAAACCGGCACATTCGGCTTTAATTCCGGCGATAAATGGAGACGCCATACTTATCTCATCAAGTCCTAATCCAAGTAGAATAGGAAGGTTTTCAGCTTTGCCTGCCATTTCTCCACACATACCTACCCAAGTGCCGTTTGCACGGGCATCATCTACGATTTTCTTGATGAGTAACAGCAGAGCAGGATGGTTTGAATTGTAAAGGAATTTCACTTTCTCATTGCCTCTATCTGCTGCAAGCAAATACTGTGTGAGATCATTAGTACCAATACTGAAAAAATCGACTTCCTTACTCACGCGGGGTATTATGAAAGCAATGGCAGGTACCTCGACCATTATACCAAGCTTTATATCAGAGTTATAACTTATGGATTCTGAATCAAGCTCTTCTTTTACTTGCTTGACCTTCTCTTTGACCCATAATACCTCTTCAACACAAGATATCATAGGAATCATCAGTTTGAGATTACCATATACAGACGCCCTGAGAATCGCTCGGAGTTGATCTTTGAAAAGGTTCTCATATTCACGATAAATCCGAACCGCCCTGTAACCAAGGAATGGGTTTTCCTCTTTAGGCAGGTTAAGGTATCCAATAGGCTTATCTCCGCCTATATCAAAGGTTCGGATGACAACTTGATTGCCTTTGGCATTTTCTGCTGCTTTTCTGTATTCTTCAAATTGTTCATCTTCACTTGGAGCTTCTTTTCTATCCATAAAAAGTATTTCGGTCCGAAAAAGACCTATACCCTGCGCTCCATTAGCAATAGCAATTTTAACTTCGTCAGCGGTTGCAACATTAGCCATAACTTCAATGCTGGAACCATCTTTTGTAATAGCCGGCTTTTCTTTAAAAGCAGCATACTTCTGAGCTATTGCCTTTTGTTTTCTATTCTCTAATGCATAATAACGCTCTACTTTTTCATTGATTTCAGTAACAATAATGCCAAGGTCTGCGTCAACTATGACCTCTTTACCACTTTCAATATTCAAACAAACTTCACCAACACCAGTTAATGTTGGTATGCCAAACGACCTTGCAAGTATCACGGTATGTGATGTATTTCCAGCGCGCGACAACACCATACCTTTTAGTTTTTCTTTATCAAGAGACATAAACTGAGACGGCGTGAGATTGCCGGCAATACATACCGAATGAGATTCTAACTTTACGCTATCGTCTATTTTGCCGTGATATATCTTCTTAAGTATTTGAGAATAGACGTCCTGAAGATCAAGAACCCTCTCTTGAACTAACTTACTTTTAGCCATTTTCAGTACTTTAGAGAAGTGTTCTACCGCAGAAACTATCGCTTCACCAGCACTTACGCCCTTCTCACTTATCAGATACCTGATTTCGTTTAGCAGTTCAACATCGTTAGCAATGGATAAATGAGTATCAAGTATTTCACGCTCTATAACTGTGGCTTTTCCAGAAGAAAGATTTGCCGCTATATCGCTGTTGAATTCAGAAACAGCTCTTTCTACTTCATTTAATTCCTCATTAGCATCAACAAAATCGCCTGTATCGAGACTCTCTGGAAGTTTCAGGCCTTCAAAAAAAACAGCTTTCCCCCTGCCAATTCCAGGAACCACGGGACTGCCAGAAATCACATCAACTCCAGCATCCTCAAGTATAGGAGGTAAGACAACCTCATTAGTTCCATAAACCACTTCTGGTAAAGCAGCATCGCAATCTGGCATCCTATGCTCAATAAACTCTACTATTGCATCATAAGCCGGTTTGGCATCATTACCTTGTATTCTGACCAGGCACTTATCCCCCTTTTTAATATCCGCCCCAATCAGCGACAACACACTTTTCCCGTTAGCTTTTTTGTTACTATTCAAATTGACAACTGAAATATCGCTGGCAAAATTAACTATCACCTGCTCAAAACAATTAGCAGGTCTCGCGTGTAATCCATTTGGCAATGGGCAAACAAATTCATACTCAAAAGTAATGGTCTGAACACTCACGATTAGGCAGCACTTTCCACTGTATTTTCACAGTAATTTTCAGCAGGGTTTTTTCTTGAATATGCTCTTAGGGTCCTTCAACGCCAATTGCACAGGAACCTCAATCTTTGGTAAACCAGAAAACCTCTCAATCTGTTCTATGGCAATATCAGATGCAAGAATAAATGCATCCGCTCCCTCGATATCAGCAGGCGTAATTTCGTTCTCGATACCCATTGCACCCTGTGTCTCAACTTTAATCACATGACCAAGTACTTTGGCTGTTTTCTCAAGGTTTTCAGCAGCCATATAAGTATGGGCTATACCGGTCGGACATGCTGTAACTGCTACAAACTTCATTTTATGCTCCTTTACCATTAAGATTATTGTTAGTAAAATTTTTCACCAGATTTATCGCAAATGCGGTTACAATACTACCTATTACGATAGCAACAACATACATAATCTTATTATCCACAACTGCCAATACAATCGGCCCGCCGTGCGGTGCGTGGTTACCTACATTACTAAGCATAGCTATCGTAGAAGCTGTCATAGAACCAACCATAATACAGGGGATAACTCTAAGAGGGTCAGATGCAGCAAAGGGAATCGCACCTTCTGTAATACCAATCATTCCCATTCCGAGAGCTGCTATGCCGGACTCTCTTTGCTCGTCAGTCCAACTTTTTTTATGTATCAATGTAGCAAGTCCCAATCCTAACGGTGGGGTACAAATCGCCGCAGCCACCGCCCCCATAATTGCATAATTACCCTGCTCAATCATTGATGCCCCGAAGAAAAAAGCCGCCTTATTTACCGGCCCTCCCATATCAAATGCTATCATAGCACCAAGCACTAAAGCGAGAAAGACAGCATTGCCGGTCTGCATATATCTTAGCCATTCACCGAGACTAACCATAATACCAGCGATAGGAAGGCTCACAAAAAACATCAATGTGCCAATAACAAGAGATGAAGTAACCGGTATCAGTAATATCGGCATTATTGGACGGATAAGCTTGTGCGTCGGCACCTTCTTGAGAATGTTAACAAAATGCCCGGCTACGAGTCCCGCAAACAATGCTCCGAGAAAACCGGCATTGGCAGATTTATCGCCAACCATGTGCGGCATTGACGCAAAAAAACCACCAACAAATCCAGCTACAAGCCCAGGTTTGTTTGCTATAGCATAAGAAATATAGCCGGCAAGAACAGGAAGCAACAACTTGAACGATGCCTGACCTATCGACAATATATGTTTCAGAATAGGAGAGTTTGAAAAGTCCGGCCCAGCTTCACCCATAGGAGCTAAAGCTATCGCTGTAGCAATCAGAATACCTCCACTTGCTATAAATGGAATAGCAAAAGATACACCAGTCAAAAGATACTGCTTCTCTCTCGCAAAAAACTGTTTTATACGATGCTCCAAATGTTTATCCTTCTAACTGACTGACTGTTAAAATTACCAAAAACATCAAATAAAATAACAGAGATATCACCGCAAAATTATGGCATCCGGTACAACAACGCTGG
>QNBZ01000322.1 GCA_003644295.1 Planctomycetota bacterium | reverse complement strand
TAATTTTTCACGCTCATCGGCACTTAAATACTTCTGGTACTTCTGTGCCGAAAGCAGGGATTGCTCAGCCGATTCGTAGAGACCCCTTTTGTATTGTACTGCGCCAACCTGAATCCAGTATTTGGCTACCCGTCGGATTGTCTTTTGTTTGTCAGCTTCGGTCGCCTGCGGCCCGGCCGCCAGCGGCAGGGAGGTTGTCAACAGCAGAATTGACGCCAGAATTACCAGCGTCAGCTTTTTGTCGAAAGCTCGGATTAAAAATCTTATCCTGTCCAAAACTGGTCTCCCGTCAGAAAACACTTTTTCAATAAAGAATAAAGGTTGTACTCTACTACTACAATAGTTCGGTTTATAAACAAACGTCCTTTTTTGCAAGGGAAAAATTTGATTTCCTCGGCCTCGAACGGTATTATTTTGCCGAATGACGCAAAACCCACTGATATTAGCTGTTGAAACCTCCGGCAGACTGGGTTCAGTCGCTGTCGCAGTCGGCGAACAGTTATTTGCCGAGAGTGCCTTTTCGGCGCCAATCCGGCACAGTGCCGAACTATTGCCCGCCGCTTCTGACCTGCTGGCTCGCTTCAGCAGAAAGCCAAAAGAGATTGAGCAGGTCTATATTTCCGTTGGCCCCGGCAGTTTCACCGGCCTGCGAATAGCCGTAACCCTGGCGAAGATAATGCACCTTGCGAATAATGCCGTGAAGATTGTTGCCGTTGACACGCTGGACGTAATCGCTGCTAACGTAACTTTCGAAAACTCAGGTGTCGAAAGAATCGCCACTATTTTAGACGCCAAACGAGGGCAGTTTTTCATTGCCGTCTATCAGCAAACCACGAGAGACGGCGTTTGGGAAAAAGCTTTTCCAGATTCTTTAATGACCGCTGACGAGTTTCTCGTTCGGTTTTCCGATGCCGGCGAACCCGTTTGGCTGCTCGGCGAAGGGCTGGTATATTATAAGGATAAGTTCAAAGCTGCCGGCGTTAAATTTCTGGACGAGCAATACTGGACGCCGAGAGCTGCGAAGGTTCATTCGCTCGGCTGGCGGAAAGCCCAGGCCGGGGAGTTTGCTGAGCCGTTGACGTTACAGCCAAACTATTTACGCACGCCGGATGTCGGAACGAAATGGAAATCCGATGCTTGATAATACCCCCCACAAAAAAACCGGGCGCATAATTAAAGAAAAATAATCCATAATTTTCTAAAAGTTTCTTTCGACAAAGCCGGTGTCGATTTTGTTTTTGACAAAAAGACTGTGCGAGAGAATATCAAGGCAAGCTGGTATCGTGGTCTTTACCGGCTCAACAACAAACTCAGATAAAGCCCTTTTCATTATAGCAATAGCGTCAGCCCTTGTTTTGCCGTGTACAATAATCTTGGCAATCATCGAGTCATAACTCGTCGAGACCGTCCAGCCCTGATAGATGTGCGTGTCAACCCTTACTCCCGGGCCGCCCGGCAAAATCAGTCGGGTAATCGTGCCCGGAGAAGGAGCAAAATTATTTGCGGGGTCCTCGGCGTTGATTCGACATTCAATCGCCACGCCGGTATGACTAATGTCTTTCTGGCTTAACTTGATTTTCTGGCCGGCGGCGATTCTTAACTGCCACTTTATCAAATCGTGGCTGGTAACCATCTCGGTAACAGGATGCTCAACCTGAATTCTCGTATTTGCTTCAATGAAATAAAACTTCTTATCCCTGTCCAGAATAAACTCAACCGTTGCGGCATTGACATATTTGGCTTCTTTTATAATCCGCAAAGCAGCTTCGCAAAGTTTTTCTCTGGTGCGCTCATCCAGAACCGGACAGGGAGATTCCTCAATCATCTTCTGATGCCTTCGCTGAATTGAGCAGTCCCTTTCGTAAAAGTGCAGTGCGTTGCCGTATTTATCTGCTATTACCTGCACCTCTACGTGACGCGGCTCAACTATAAACTTTTCCAGATAAACACTGCCGTTACCAAAGGCGGCTTTTGCTTCTGCACAGGCGGCATTAAACGCCGAACGCAAACCAGTATCGTTGTGGACAAGCCGCATACCACGTCCGCCACCGCCTGCGGCAGCTTTTATTATCACCGGGTATCCAATTTTGTCCGCAAGTTTTAACGCTTCCGACTCATCTTCAATAATGCCATCTGAGCCGGGAACTATCGGCACTTTCGCCTTCTTCGCAAGCTTGCGGGCACTGACCTTGTCACCCAAAAGCTGCATCGCCTTGACCGGTGGGCCAATGAACTTCAGCCCGCAGTCCCGACATATCTGGGCAAAGTTTATATTTTCAGCCAAGAAGCCGTAACCCGGATGAATCGCCTCAACATCAGCAACTTCAGCAGCGCTTATAATACCGGCGATATTCAGGTAACTCTTGGTGCAGTCAGCCGGGCCTATACATATCGCTTCATCGGCAAACTGTATGTATGAAGCGTCTTTATCCGGCTCGGAGTACACCGCTACGGTCTTAATGCCAAGCTCGTTACAAGCACGAATAATACGCAGCGCTATCTCACCACGATTTGCTATCAGAACTTTTGAAAACATATTCTCGTATATCGTATTGCGTATATCGTATTGCGTATGTCGTATTGCGTATGTCGTATTTTTTCACGCGATACGCATCACGCACAACGCACGACGAATTAGTCCGGTTTGACTTTGAAAAGTACCTG
>QNBZ01000321.1 GCA_003644295.1 Planctomycetota bacterium | reverse complement strand
TCAGGGTATCAAGAAATTACCTTGTGTCTGCCTATAACTGAAAAAGCATCGCATTTACTTGTAAAAGCAGGACTTGGGTCAGGTTGTTACTGATTTTGCTAAGCCCTTGTTTTTTCTGATGTTAAGGGGCGATTTCGCAATCGTCATAAGACACGAGGGGAAATTAGGGTATCAGGAAATTAGGGTATCGGGAAATCAGGGTATCAGAGTGCAAGGTTTTTTATGGTGCTTTCTTGTTTTTAACGTGGACGGCCTTGATTTTCAAAATTCAGTCGGTTTACGCAGCGCTAACGGCTTGCCTAAAATTTCGTAATGCAGAATCGCCTTTTTAAGCTCGTCGGAGTTGTCAAAACGAACTAACGGCTCTTCAACAATGATGGCTCTTGGCTCTATTTTCCTTGGCCGGGTAAGAGCTTGTCCAACCTCTAGTTCCTTGAGAGGTTTAGTGAAAGATTTTTGGGATTTTTCAGTGTCAAACTGTAAGTGTGATAGTTTCCCATCCTGTAGAAATTCCGTGGGCTGAACAAGTTGCGGCTCTCTTGACTGCGCTTTTATGCGTGCAGGCGGGATTGGTGCCTGCTGCGCTGCTGTACGAGCGACTGGACGCTGCGGCTGCCGGTGAGCAGTTTGCTGTGTCGGCTTAAAACGTGGTTTAGGAGCCGGCTGCCTGTCCTCGTCCTCTTGCTCGGACTTATTTGATTTGGCTTTGACGATATTGCCGACGGCGTAGAAAACCGCCAGTATCACAACAAATAGTATGTTCATCCAGCCCTCAGCGTCGCCGTTTCGGGCGAGGTAAATTGTTTGTGCCAAACAATGGTTCATAATATAATATAGCTGCTACTCAGTCTTTTTCGGCTTTGCGATAGAATCCCTCATTTCGGTATCAGCCATAATGTTTTTCATTCGATAGTAATCCATAACGCCGAGATAGCCCTTCTTGAAGGCCTCAGCCATAGCCAACGGCACTTTTGACTCGTTCTCAACTACCAGTGCTTTCATCTCCTGTTCGCGTGCCACGGCCATTGCCCTGCGTTTTTCCGCCTCTGCCTTTGCCCTTCGCATATCGGCCTCGGCCTGGGCAGCTTGGAGTTGTGCGCCGACATTTTCACCTACATCAACATCGGCAATATCAATAGATAAAATCTCAAAAGAAGTACCCGCATCAAGCCCCTTGGCTAAAACGGCCTTGGAAATATTGTCCGGATTTTCCAAAACAGATTTGTATGTTATGGCGCTGCCGATGGTGGTAACAATTCCTTCGCCGACACGTGCTATAATCGTCTCCTCGGTTGCGCCGCCTACTAATCTGTCCATATTCATTCTAACGGTTACTCTCGCCTTTGCTTTTAATTGGATTCCGTCCTGAGCAACAGCGTCAATAGTTCCTCTGCTTTTCTCAGGGTCGGGGCAGTCAATAACCTTTGGCTTAACGCTTGTCTGAACCGCCTCAAGAATATCACGGCCTGCCAGGTCGATTGCGGTTGCCGTCTGCAAAGACAACTCTATGTTTGCCCTGTTTGCAGCGACTAATGCGCGCACAACATTCGGCACCCGCCCCCCTGCCAGATAATGGCTTTCCAAATCACGCGTAGTTAATGTCAGCCCTGCCTGAATCGCAGTTATTTTGCTTAGCACTATTGTTCTTGTATCCACTTTTCTCAGCCACATTCCGATAAGCTCGGAGAACTTCACGTCGGCCCGGGACAATTTTGCCTGAAGCCATAATCTGAAAAATTTCAGAAACAGCAGGAAAAATATAAATACCGCCAGTACAAGTATGACCAGAAGCGCCATCCCGATAACTCTTGCCGGCTCACCCGCTGCAATGATTGTGCTGGTTAGATTATGCATTTTTTGTCCTTTCGTTAAGTTTCTTTTATTACACGAACAGTCAGTTGTGTGCCTTCCACGTGGATGACCTCGACCTTTTTATCTTTATCGACATAACCGCTCTCGGCTACGCATTCGACTCTTCGGCCGGAAAAATCACACGTTCCCACTGGCCGTAACGGCGTAAGAACCACGCCCGTGGCTCCGAGCAGTCCTTTCAGTTCATCGGTATCGGGTATGGCATCGCCCTGATGACGTTCCGGTGGTGTAAGCGTAACGGCCTTGCCGAATCTGCTTTTCGGAAACATTTTATAAGCGACTACCAAAACCGATGGTATCATTATAACGGCGATAACCAAACCTATCCAGCCGGTGGCGGCGCTATGATTGAAAAATATCAATATCCCGCCAATCAGGCAGGCAAAAGCGCAAACGCTTATCAGTCCTCCGCTCGGCACGAATACTTCGGCTACTATCAATGTCGCGGAAACCAGATATAAAAAAACAGCAAAAACAAGCCACCAATTCATAGGTTATTCCCAAATTAAATATCAAAAATCAAAATGTAAAATTAAGGAAGTCATTGCCGCAAAGCGGTAATTCAACAATTTTGATTTTTTACCTTTAATCTTTGAACTTCTTAAAATATGCAGACGCGTTTGTGAGCACAAAATTAGTCGTTAGTATTTAGTGCCGCCAGCGGCCAGAATTCACTAACAACTATTCACTAAATACTATTCATCAATCAACCAAAGATTGATATGGTCAAGTAATCGAGCGTTAGTACCGGTTAGCTGAACGCATTTCTGCGCTTACACACCCGGCCTATCAACCTGATAGT
>QNBZ01000320.1 GCA_003644295.1 Planctomycetota bacterium | reverse complement strand
TACCATCGACGGCCTGCTGCCTGAGCTGGGTTTTGTATTGTTCAATAAGCTGAGGCGGCGTTTTTGCTCCCTGTGCAACTATCCTTTCAAGCTGCGGCTTAATCCGTGTCTCTACCTCGCCTTTGGTAATAGCTACACCGTTGACGGTAGCGACAACATCAGTCGTTTTAACTTCAGCAGAACTGTTCGGCTCGACCAAGCTCACCGCAGGCGGCTTAAGTGTATTAGTATCAGCCACTGCCTGCACCGGCTTGCAGCAAATACAAAAAGCGGCAAGGAACACCACAAGTGAAATTAAAACCATCAGATAATTTTTCATAACTTTGTCCTTTCACACTGTCAAAACAATAAAGATTTTACTTTTCGCCGACCAAATCAGCTTCGGCTGAATCTTCAGTTACATCTTCAAGCAATTCGGAAAGCCGCTTTGTCAGATTTTTGGCTTTGTATTCACTGATTACATAAATCCAGCCGTTATGTTTCCTAGAAAATTCTTTCGCCTTGTCGCGCGCAATCAGCATGGCTTCTTTCTTCTTTAGCTCTTCCTTCGACTCAACCTCTTTTTCTTTTGTAATGGGCGTTTTATCCGTGAACTCCGCATCGCAGGTTATATAGTATGTTTTATTGTCCTTTTGTGCAACCTTTATAGTATAGACGGTCGAGTTTTTTAGCCGACAAACATATTGCCTGTCAAAATTCAAGTCCTTCTCCGCTTTCGAGGCCTTTTTAACGTCATCAAATCGCAGAGAAGTTAGAGCGTTGAAAACCTGCTCATAGTCGCTGCCTTTCAATTTTTTGCCTTCGGGAATATCTTCTTCCAGCACAATACCCTGTCCTTCTTTTGCGTGGAGTGTGTAAACATCATTCGGGCCGGTTACCGTTACCGACTCTATGTCCTTGCGGTCAAGCGAAAGAAGTTTCTGGTCGATGTAGTTCATCGCCCGCTGGTCAATCCAAGGACTTTTCAAAGTAACATAAACCTTGTCGCTGGAGGTCAGTCTTACAAAACTGCCTTGTCCCTGCTCTTTGGTATTTCCGATGACAATACCAACGAGCGGTTCGGAATTGGGCTTGAAGAATTTAACAACGCTGCGGGCGTCTTGTTCGGTTACGCCGAGGTCTTTGTGATTTGCAGGGTCGTCGGTGTAAAGTTCGGATGTTCGGATGTCCAGACAGGAGGTAATCAGTTCATTTATCTTGCCGGTAACAGCCGGGTAGTTATCCTTGTTGACAACTACGAAGCGCCCCTCGATGCGCTTCAGCGTTACAGCATCATCGCCGGTACCCAGGACGATACTGCCGATGTCGTCGGGATTAAGTCCCTGAATAAGATAGACCGGCGTATCCGGCTTGGTCCAATGCCTTCTGGAAATACGGGACTGAACCACCGCCCATACAACCATAAGAACTGCAACAATACCTAAAACGACAAGTTTTTTGTTACTCATTGTTAAAACTCCCTTTTTCCAACGCTTGATGCCGGATACTTGATACTCGTGTAGTATCAAGCATCAAGTATCGAGAATCGAGTTATGCGTTGCTTGTGTGGCTGACATAATGTCTTTTCTTTACACTGCGACGGATACCCAATACCACGGCGATTATCAGTATCATAGCCGGTGCCATCAGCATATTAAAATTACGCAGAACATTACCCTTATGCTCTATCAGCCGACGTCTGTTCATCTTGACCTGGCGCAACTTACGTTTTGCCTGATGTATCTTTAATTCGAGGTCCTTTCTCTTTTGCAGGATGGAACTTCCTATAACTTCCTCTTCACCATTTTTCGCAGAGGTCAAAATAGACTTCAACTCGTTTTGGAAGCCGGCGATTTCAGCATTAATCTTTGCCTCTTCCTCGGCTGTTTCAGCTTCGGCCTGTTGTTCAATCCGGTCGATAACAGTGAACGGACGTCTGAAATTGCCACGCGACCTGATTGAAATCAAATCGCTTGAGCCGCTCAAATCTTCAATTGCATTCAACATCAAAGCGGCGTTGTCGGCAACGACTGTTTTGCCGAAGAAAGAATCCTGATAGGCCAACATATCGCTTATAAAATCGACATCAGCAAACACTACCACCGCACAATCCTGTTGTGCTTGCGTCAGGCCGGTTATCCGTTTTGTTTTTTCCACGCTCTGGTTCGGGTCGTTCGCATCACTCGAAGATTTGTCTTTAACCTTGATTTCGATACCATCGGGAAAACTGCTCTTAAATTTGCCGGTAACCAGATAGCCCATCGAAACTGGTTCGTGGCCATCGTAAAATTTGTTCATAAGACTGGCGGGATTCAGCATCATCAGTTCATACGGGCTGCTTACAGAGAAACTATTGCCCCTGGCGGTTGTCATCAAAAGCGGCGTTCGCTTAATCTGTGCCTCACCCTGTTGGTCATTCGAGTCTGCTATTACCGCTTTTCTGAGTACACCTGCAAAAAGAACTCTGACCCGATTGAGGTCGGCGGTGATGACATTGTCGCTATTGAAACAGTCCTGCGTCAGAGCGAGAAAGCCGATAATTTTTTCCGGCCTATGATTTTTGGCTATCGATGCGGTCAAGGCCAAAGCTCTGTCGCCGGCAAAAGTATTTTCTGGCATCTCCAGTCCCCAGGTACGAAGAAGCTGATTGAGTTGAGAACTCTGCGACGACGGTGCGCCCATTTGCATCGCTCTG
>QNBZ01000034.1 GCA_003644295.1 Planctomycetota bacterium | reverse complement strand
CCTTTCAATCGCAACAGCAAACGGCCCCACCTGCTTTTTACATTTGCCCTTTACGATAATTTTATTCGCCTCTTGATTACGATAAGCTCCCACGGCACTCTTGCCTTTTTGTATCGGCCTAATCTCATTGATAATTTTTACAAAACTGGTCTTCGGCTCAATAAAAACTGACACTTTGCCGCCGATAGTTTTAACGGTCATATCAATACAATTACCGTTAAAATTCAAGCCGCTTACTTCGCAGGCATACCAGCGGTTTAACTGCTCTTTTGGCCAATTCGGATGGACCCGCTGGTCGTCAAATATGCTGCTGTCAATAATAATATCATTAATAGCTGTAACGCCATTCCGCCTTAATGCCGTTGCTATATCTTCGAATATCCAGCCGGCTTTCCTGCCATATTTAGCATCCGTAACCTTATCTCCCAATAGCGGGTCGCCGCTTCCTGTTACTACCAGCGTATTGCCGCATAGCCCAACTTTTGTTTTATATTCATAATTTGGCCCCAAGTATTTCAGCGCCGCTGCGGTGATGACTATCTTCATATTCGATGCAGGCACCATTGCTTTTTTCGAATTATAGCTGTATACCGTTTGGCCGGTGTCGGCGTTTAGAATGTGAATGGAAAATTGAACTTTTCTCTGGGATGCCCGGCTTACGATACTGTTCACCTGCGTTGTCAGGTCCGCCCCTGCAAAGCTGACAGCACAGAGACCTAACACGGCCAGGATTGACAATTTATTTCTATGGGGCTTCATATAGCGACTTGTTATTTCATAATCAGACGTAAAACAGTACAGTTGTGAGTTTTAGAAATGCTGGCTTAAGGACACTACTGACCGGCCAGCCAGTTGTTGGTGATTTTAGAAAGGTCATTGGCGTCAGCTACTTCATTATGATTTATATCCGCTCCCTGACACCAATCAGGACTGTTGCAGTCGTCGAGCCAGTGCGATGCCAATATAGCAAAGTCCTGCATATCTACACTACAGTCATTGTTGATGTCGCCTGCTTCTGGCCGGACACAAAGATGTAAGCCATCGACTGCGAAATAACTCTTAAATATCACATCCTGATAGTCGGTTACAGAAATCTCAATCTGATACCAACTTGCGGTAACTTCCGTAAAGGGTTCGCTTTCAAAGCACACCCAGCCGGCAGTAGAGCCGTAGCTTCCAACCTCGCTGACATCAATACTCACCACATCTATAGGCCGCAGGCCGGAGTTTGGCTCAGGTACAAGCCTAATTGCAGCGTAATCATTGAAAGGCGTATAGTCGCAGGTCCCGAAGAAATAAGCTCCGAATAATACTTCACCAGGGTTTGTTTGTACTCGCTGTATTATCTTTGCGTGGTTAGGGTCCGGTTCGACATCACCTGAGCTTAGAACAACGAAATGGCCGCCCTCGAATGGGTCCAGCCCGGCATCTACATCTATCTGCCAGTTACTGGTATTTCCTTGCCCATCCGGCTCGGGTACAAAATTACAAACCACTGCTGCATAGTTTGTAGTATTCCAGTCAACTGGTGTGTTGAAATCGCCCCCTGCAATATAGTTCTCGAAACCCCCGTTAAGGATTTCCGATACAGCCGGTTTTGAAAAAAACAAAATCAAAACCGGCAGAAGCATCCACAATAAAATTTTTCCGCCCATTCTCTTTCTAACGTTCTGCTAAAATTCAAGATAGCTCACAAGCCAAAACATCACGATATCTTTAACTCTTTTAGAGAAAAGGAGTTAAGCTGCGTTCTCCGGCATGCTTTCCGCTCAATTATCCTATCCTCACCGGGCTGGGTTTATCTTACAACATAATACCATATTTGGCGGACAAATGCAACTCTAAACAACTAATTTCTCATAAAGGCATCTGGTAATGCTCGTACTATATCTGTAGCGATTAAGCCGACCTGCCCTGTTTTTTCAGCGGCGATGTCGCCAGCTAGGCCGTGGGTATGAACGCCGAGAACGGCTGCGTCAAAATCGCTCAATCCTTGGCCGATGAGAGCGGTTATAACGCCTGTTAGAGCATCGCCTGAGCCGGCTGTTGCCATACCGGGATTGCCGGTCTTGTTGATATAAACCTTTTGGCCGTTGCTAACGACTGTTCCAGCTCCTTTCAAGACTACAACTGTCCCGGTGTGTTGGGCTAATTGCCCTGCCTGTTGCAGGCGGTCGGGCGGGAGTTGTTCTCTGAAAAGAGCCGACCATAACCTTTTCATTTCGCCGGGGTGAGGCGTTAGAACAAGCTTTGCTTTTAATTCCTCCGGCCAATTTTTTATTACACTGAGATTATTGAGGCCGTCTGCGTCTATAACCAATCGCAGCCCGTTCTGCTTCAACAGTGGCTCAATAATTGATTGCAGCGCATTACTAATACCAATCCCGGGGCCGAAGGCAAGGCAGTCATTTTCACTTGCGGCGTCGAGGATAGTATTGATTGCCTTGGCGGATATTCGCCCGGCGCTGTCTTCGGGCAATGGGATAGTGGTAAAAGACGGCTCTATTGAAGCGACTATCGGCAAAACGCTTTTGGGCGTTGCCACTCGCACAAGGCCGGCGCCGGCTCGCAGAGCAGCTCTGCCTGCAATAGCAGCGGCGCCACTCATACCAACGCTGCCGGCAATAATACAGACCCTGCCGAAATCACCCTTGTGAGCGTCAATTGCCCTGGGTTTTAGTTTCGGGATGTTTTCTATTATCTGCATACAAACTTGTTTCGTGCGGTATATTACAAGTAATGCAGGATACGGTCAATAAGAGATTTGACAAGCAGACAGGAAGATTTATAATTCTGATGGTCAGTATATGGTTGATATGTTTTAGCGGAATACGAAAATGACAGGCAAGCAATTCTATGACTGGCAGACCTCCGGCGGGACAAATGATGTGATGCGGCTGGTTGACTGCCTTGAGAGAGCCGATATTGCATGGTGTGCCATTGGGGGCGTCGCCGTGAATCACTGGGCAGAGCAACCGATGGTAACACAGGATGTGGACTTTGTCGTTGTCGCTGATGAAATTGAACGTACAGTTTCCCTGCTCACCGAGGCCGAATTCCGTCCGGAGAGGTTTGAGTGGTCTATCAACTTCAAAGGACGTTCGGCGGTAAGTATTCAACTCAGTACGGAGGATTTCTACAGAGATTTCCCTTCACGTGCTGTTGCGGCTGACGTAAATGGTATTTTGCTCAGAGTGGCTTGTTTGGAGGATACTCTCAAAGGCAAAATCAAGGCCTTCTCCGAGCCTGGCCGCAGGCAAAGCAAACGATTAAAAGACCTTGCTGATATCGCTCGCCTCGTGGAGGCACATCCGCATTTGATGGATATGCTTCCCGATAAACTGAAGAAACAAATACAGCATCCAGAAAAAACGTGACGCGGCAATTTTTAGACACAGATTAACGCGGTAAAGAATATAAAAAAGATGTTGCCAAGTATTTCCCCGACGAACAATCGGTGAATGCTGCATTGAGGTCTCTGGTCAGCATTGCCAAGGCCAAGCTGCACCATGCGAATTAACCAATAGATAAAACACCAGCGAACGGTAGCACGGGCTTCCAGTCTGCGGAAACACGGCCAAACCTGTCCCGAGCAAAGTCGAGGGGATGGCCGCGCCACATCAACTGCTGGCCTTTGGTTCAAGAGTCAAATCTGCGAAGATACCGGCTTTGTATTTATGATAACCTAAAGACGCTACCATAACAGCGTTGTCGGTGCAATACTGTTTTGGCGTAACGAGCAATTTTTTCGGGGGGACAGCGGAATCGCACATTTGTTTCAGTGCAGTTCGCAGTTGGTTATTTGCTGCCACTCCGCCGCCGAGCAGGATGGTTTTTGCACCGATTTTCTCGGCGGCAAGCTCGGTTTTTTTCACGAGGACATCAACCACCGCTGACTGGAATGACGCTGCAATATCAGCGATTTGCCTTTTGCTCATTGAATCAACTTTGTTTTGGCCTTTCATATCTTGGCCACGACAGTAATACAGCACGGCTGTTTTGATTCCGCTGAAGGAGAAATCCAGCGAATCAGGGCTGAGCATTGAGCGTGGAAAATCAATCGCTTTCGGATTTCCATACTTTGCTATTTTTTCAATTGCCGGCCCGCCGGGGTACGGCAATTTAAGAATTGCCGCAACCTTGTCAAAGGCCTCGCCGGCAGCGTCGTCAATGGTTGAGCCAAGCAGTTTCGGTTCCAAAGGCGATTTGTAATCATAGAGTTGCGTATGTCCGCCTGATACTATCAGGGCAACTGCGGGCAGCTCCGGATTTTCTTCAGCCAGTATCGCTGACTGGATATGGGCGTGCAGATGATTGATTGCCAGCAGCGGCTTTCCCAAGGCAAAGCTGAGGGCTTTGGCGGCTGTTACGCCAACTATTAGAGCTACACCTAAACCGGGCTGATTTGCAATGGCAATTGCGTCAATATCTTCTTTGGTAATATCTGCCTGTCGGACTGCCTCGGTTATAACAGGATATATTTTTTCGATATGCGCACGGGATGCTATCTCGGGAACGACTCCGCCGTATTTCTCGTGCAGCTTTATCTGCGAGGACACTACGGACGATTTGATAATTGTACCGTTAGCGACAACAGCGGCAGCGGTTTCGTCGCAACTGGTCTCAATGCCTAATATATTAATCGTCTCTCGTAACTCGTGGCTCGTGGCTCGTTTTTCTTTTGTTTGCATAATAATACTAAATATGGCCGAGGTATTCATAATTTTTTTATTGCGGCCTTGGCCAGCAGTAATATCTGTTTGCAGGCACTTTTACAAACGTGTACCAATGAAAAGCGGATGGGGATGAGTTTCGGCAATTCAAAATCGGTGCAAATATTTTGCGAGTAATCGTCACCAATGATTTTTATCGCATCGGAATTGGAACAGCCGAGGCCGATTTGTCTTGCCGTTTTAATAATCGGCAAATCATCAGGATTTAAGTTGATTAACTTGCAGCAGATAGTTTCGCAGGCGATAGGTTCTGTTCCGCCGATTAACCAGCCGAGAGGTCTCGCTCTGCCGCGAATTGGTCCGGGGCCGTCCATCGCTGTAACCGCATCGATGATAGTCAATGCAGGGCTTAAAAATCTGTATATGGCTATAAGTAATTCGCAAAAGTCATAGCTGCTCTTGCCTTTCGTGAAGTGCCATAGTGCTTTTCGCTTACCGCTGACACAGCCGAACATATTCTTAACTGCAAATGTTGCTACCAATTGTTGATGTGATTTGAACTTCGGCAGATTTACAATAACATCCGCATCGAGCGCAGCCGAACTTATGCCGACAGCGGCATCTATTCCTATTTGGCACTTTTTTGGTTTATCAAGCTGTCTTACCGGTACGGATAATTTCTTTAGCGTTTCTTCAAGTTTTAATGCTTTTACGCAGCTAAAAACATTACCCCAGGCGGGGGAATCGCCGACGAAGGGCTTTGCTCCGAAATCCTTTAACAGTCGGGCTGTTTCGATGATGACAGCAGGGTCTGTTTGTGTGGCGTGCCGGCGCGACTTTGGGGCGATAAAATTCGGTTTAAGCAGGACGATGTCGCCGCGGCTTACAAATTTTTCCAGTCCGCCGAGAAGCTCAAATTGTCTCTGTATCGCTTCGCTGATTTTGGCTTGGCTGTAATCAGTACATCGAGTTAGCGCTACTCTTGGGTTGGACATATGACAGCTCAATCATTTATCCCTGTGCAAATAAACATAAATACTCTGACGGCTGGTTTGCGCCCGGGCTTGTTAAAGAGTGAACCACCTAAAGTTATCTGATTGTTTATGTATTTCCCAGGCCCGAAGAGAAAAAAATCGCCGGGGCCCATTTTCAATCTAAAGCCGGCGGAAGTGAAATGAAATTCGCCTGATTTTATGCTGGCGTTGGCTTGCGTAAGCGAAGTTTTTCTCAGTGGCAAAGATACAGGAACCAGATGAACATTACATACCCCTCTTGCGCCGGGGATTTTTTCAGCTTTTATGCGCAATGCAACAGTGCCCGGCCCAACGGTCGCTCCTTCCATTGAGCCAGCGGTTGAGATATAAAAGATGGTTTGTTCGTCTGCTAATCCTGCAATGGCAATGTCATTGGCCAGGCCGTCAGAAAGCAACAGCGTAACCGTCTCGGCCTTTTTGGCACCGGCGGTTCGCAATAAATCGGCAATTTCGTTCCAGATTGGCAGTTGGCCGAAGCCAACCGAGAATGAATTGGCGCAGAACGCATCGTAATCATTAAATCGCAGCGGCTTTGTGTACAAAGTCCGCCAGATGCCGTCCAGTGCGCCGATGTTCTCGACTGGTAACTCGAAAATATAAACGTCAAAATTTATTGTCTTCAGCGATTGGCTGCCCGGATGTTCCGCAGTATGAGCAGTGGCCAAATCGCTAATTTTGACATGCTCCCATATAGGCACATCTTTTTCAGTGCCGTTGCAACCAGCCAGTAAAGTTATTGTGCAGCTAAAAGCAATAATCCGAAGGACGCAAATCATAAAAACAGATTATCAGGCGGGTGAGCAACTGTCAATGGTCTTGAGCGAAGCAAAGGGGCGCACGAGCCAATATGAAAATTAATCTTCTTGCAAAAAAGGTCATCGGCAGTAAAAATAGTTGAAGGTCAGCTCCGGAGCAGTGGCCGAGTGGTTTAAGGCGACGGTCTTGAAAACCGTTGTGCCGTAAGGCACCGGGGGTTCGAATCCCTCCTGCTCCGTTGCCTTTTTGCCATCGTTTTAGGGGGAGAGGGAAGGTAGCAGAGGTTTATGGTTATGTCCTTTTCACCAATAATGATTTTCTCAGTGATAGTCTCAATAATCTGTCTTTTCTCGTCTTGACTCAGTTTCGGCCAGCGTGAATATAAATCTCTTGCCTCATGGAGAATCTCATCCTTTGAGAGGTACTGGCTTTTAAGATAATCTATCTCACCCTCAAGCCTGGGAATCTGGTCATCAATCTGGCCCAGCCTTTCTTCCATAGGTTTGTATCGCTTGCCAAAGCCTGTTTTGGATATTTGGTCGTCCAGGTAGAGTTGATAGGTTTTGTCCATCTCCTTTTTGAGTTTGTCTTTTTCCTCACTCAATGTGGCAAGAAGCTGCTGTTTTTCCTTGATTACGTTGTCTGCGTCTTCAAGATGCTTGGAAATCTCCTCGGGTGAGAAAAAGAAACTCTTAAGCTGGTGATGAAAGATTTCCTCTAGGTCAGGGATGCTGATTTTGTTTCGACATTTCTTGCAGATGTATTTCGGTGCATTGGAAGGCACATACATCTTGTTGCCACAGTGACAATAGGCAAAACCGGCAAAAAGCTGGATGGCTTTACGGCCAGGTGGTTTGCGAGTTTTCTTTTGCTCATCTAAAATCTGATTGCATTGCTCCCAGAGCCCCTCAGGTACAATCGGCTCAACCTTAGTCAGAACCCAATCTTCTTCTGGTTTTTCAGCCCATCTTTTTTCATCGACTCTTTTAGTGTAGTTTGCCCGGTGAACGCCCTTTGCAGTAGAATCCCGCAGCAGCCTTTCAATCGATAAGCCAGTGAATTTTGCTCCTCTTCGTGTTCGGTAGCCTTCTTCATTCAGTAGACGAGCCACTCTCTTTTTTCGGCGATGCTCAAGGAAATACTCGTAGATTAGCTTTCTGATAGGAGCTTCTGCTGGATTAAGAATCAATTTGTGGTCTTTCCACTGATAGCCAAACGGAGCTCTGCCTCCCAGTGGTTTACCTAATTTAGCCCTGATAGGAACAGAAGCTGCCACACGGTCGGATATCTCCTCTCGCTCCCACTGAGCCATAGCAGCAACCATCGTATAGAAAAGCCTGCCAGCCGGGGTTGAGGTGTCGATAGATTCCTGTAGGGAAATTAAATCCGCGTTATATTCACGAAAGATATCAGCAAACTCAAGTAGCTCCCTGGTGTTCCGGGCCAGCCGGGCAAGCTTGGAGAAAATAAGGCCGGTGATCCGACCAGCCTTAATATCCTCAAGCATCCTTTCGGTCTCTAGCAGGCCCATGACCGATTTTCCACTGACAGCCTCAAGATGATAGACCTCTTTTACCTGCCAATCCTTGGACTCGGCGTAGGCCTGAGCCCTTCTTTCGTGATGCTCGGGGCTGTCGCCTCTAGCCTGGTCTTCGGTAGAGACCCGGATCCAGATGCCAACTGGTTTTGAATTGGTCTTTGCCATCTTGTGTTCCCGTTATCTGGATTACTCAACCGAGCAGATTATACATAAATTTCTGGTTGATTAAAATGCTTATTTCGCTTATTTATTATCTTTGTAGATTGCTAAACAATTGGCAGTGTTTGCGGACTTTCTAAATGAAAAAGCGGCCTAAAGGAAGTATCTGAGTTTGACTTGCCGGTTGGTCAAGAATTTAAGAACCTGAACCAGGAGTTCAAAACTCGCTTAAAAATGAAAATTCTTCATACAGCAGACATCCACTTGAAAACTTACCGGGACCAGCGATGGCAAACCTTGCAGAGATTGCTTGAGATAGCAGAAAAAGAAAACGTCGGGGTCTTCGCTATATCCGGGGACCTTTTTGACAAAAACGTTAATGCCGAAGAACTCAGGCCCAAAATACGAAAGATTTTTTCTGGTAACTCGTTTGACATTGTTCTTTTACCCGGTAATCATGACTTTAATTGCTACAAAGATATGTATTTTGGCGAGGATGTAACCGCCCTGACCGAACTGGATCAGACCTATGATTCTGATGAAGTACGAATCTGCGGGATTCCTTTCCAAACCAGCCAAGGTGTCAATGTCATTGATAAAATTCGTTTTCTGGTAGGTAAGCTGGCTCCTGACAAATGCAATATTGTGCTCTATCACGGAGAGTTGCTGGATGCCTTCTTTTCCCGCACCGACTTCGGTGACGAGGGACAAAAACGATATGCTCCGGTTAAGCTGTCATATTTCGGTGGCCTAAACATTGATTATGTGCTTGCCGGGCACTTCCATACTCGGTTTGATGTCCGCGAGATAGAAAATGGAGGTCATTTTGTCTATCCAGGCTCACCGATTTCGATAACCAAGAGGGAAGCGGGTCCAAGGAAGGTAAATCTATTTGAAGTTGGTGGTCCACCGAAAGAATATCAGCTTGACTCCCCTCATTATGAGAAGGTTGTTGTGGGAATGGACCCGTATGAAAGCGAAAATCCTGTAGATTTAGTGCGTGAACACTTGGAGAAGGTTCATCCACAGGCCCAGGTCATCCTGACAGTTACAGGATACTTTAATGGTAAACACGTTAGGG
>QNBZ01000033.1 GCA_003644295.1 Planctomycetota bacterium | reverse complement strand
CCATTCGCAGGCCTTATAGATTTTATATTACTATTAGTAAAAACCTCTCCTTTTTTAACATCTTCAACCACAAACAAGGAACGCCTGAAGGTTCTACTTTTCCTTTCATCTTCCGTTAATCCGTAATGAACCTTGCCCAAAGCTTTCTCTGCGATTCGTATATTTTCTACCAACTCTTTTAATTCCTGCGGTTCTATCGAAAAGAAACTGTCAGGCGTTTCAATTTTTCTCGACAAAGTAAAATGTTTCTCGATTATGGCAGCACCCAAAGCCACCGCACAAACAGAAGCTCCGATTCCCATACTATGGTCGGAAAATCCAACGGGACAACCAAAACGCTCTTTCATATCAGGTATTGTTCTCAAATTCATATCTTCGGGATTAGCTGGATAGCTTGATACACATTTTAACAAGCTAATTTCTTCAGCACCGGCTTTTCTTGCTGTATCAACAGCTTCAGCTATCTCTGATAAATCCGCCATACCGGTGGACATTATCAGTGGCTTGCCGGTTTTTGCGACATACTCGATTAAAGGCAAATCCACCAACTCAAACGAGGATATCTTATGGGCACAAATATCCAGCCCTTCCAAAAGGTCAACGCTTGTTTTATCAAAAGCAGTACAAAGAAATATTATTCCGACCTCATCAGCAACTTTTTTTAGTTTTCCCAGCCACTCCCAGGGAGTATATGCTTTCTTGTAAAGCTCATAGAGGGTTTGCCCGCCCCATTCGGGATGCTCGATTTGGAAATATTCATTGTCGCAATCAATAGTCAATGTCTCCGGCGTATAGGCCTGGAACTTTACGGCGTCGGCGCCACATTCTTTGGCCTTGTTTATCAATTCCACAGCCGTATCAAAAGACTGATTATGGTTTGCCGAAACCTCGGCAAACACAAGAACCGACAGGTTTTGTTTTGCGCTTATACTGAGAATGCTACTCATACAAATCCTCGGTGGCTCTTTCATAAACTTTAGACTTACATCCATTTACCATTGTATTCTGTAAGAACCTGAAGCCCGCTCTTATAAAAGATTTTACCGAAGCAATGTTTTCATCTTTGATATAAGCTTTAATAAGCTTCACATCCCTGCGAAACTTCGGCAATTCTCTGAGCGAATTAGTTATTACGAAAGATGATAATCCCAAACCTCGCATTTTTTCCACGATGCTAATACTTATTACCGCTTCGTTTTGTTCCGAATTTATATCAAAACGCACCTGACCGGCAAATTCACCAAGACACTCAATAATAAAAATTTCACAGGTATTGCTTTCAAGCTTATTCTTAAACCACTCAATATGTTCATCCCATTCTATTTTATTCGACGAAAATGAATTTTCTCTTACTATTGTTTCATTAGCCAGATTGAATATATCCAGAGCATCGTTAAAGGTGGCTTTCCGTAAAAAGATGTGTTCTTTATAAAAGTTAGACAGAAGCTCTTTAACTACTCTGGAACTTCCCTGACCATCGATAAGTTTGTTGCCAATCTCCTGCTTACATTTTCTGGTACGTTTGCTTTCTAAAATTTTAATCTTTTGTTCTATCTCTTCTGCCAACCTATCATCGTCCCAGTGTCCGGCATATTCAACAAAGCATGTTTTGACCCAGCCGCTGATATTATTTGACTGATTGTCGGCAACAGCAACCGCAATAGTGGGCACTCCAACTCTTGCAAGCTCATACAGCGTCTGTCCGCCAGCAGATATTGCGACATCAGATTCAAACATAACCTTTTTAATTTCAGCGGCATTGGGCTGATATATCAACTCGGTATTGCTGTCTTTGGCTTTTTCAATTTCTGCTATGTTTTGAAAACCGCTCCCTATGATTACTTTTTTGAACAGTTCTGGACGGGTATCAGCTAATAACTTTAGGACTTTGGGCGTGAGGTTACGTACATCTGCCCCCCCAAATGTTATCATCACAGTTTCAATATTGTCACGAATCGGCTTTGCAGGCACGTCCCAGAATTCTCTTCTAAGAGGTGCATATTGAACACCCAGAAGATAAGTAACGCCTTCTCTTTTGGGATAAGGCATCTGTTCGGCAAAAACAGCACCATTTAAAACAAAACCCTTTGGATAGTCGAACCTTACGTTGTCATCAAAATAAACAGCCGTCTTTACAATATTCGAAATTTTCTCATATACGTCATAATCTGCAAGGTAAGAATCAACAAACACAATGTCAGCATCTCTTATGGAAGCAGCAAGCGTATCGCTGTCATTGAGCCAATCAAATATCTCACAACTCTTATCCTTTAGCAATCCCTGAACAATTTTATCGCCGTTGACTATAAATTGTGCTTGTATTCCTATTTCTTCAAATGCCTGATATACAGACGTGCACCTTGTTATATGTCCGAGACCTATATTTTTGCCGCCTTCGGTTACGATAAACACCTTCATTTCAAATGATTCATCAAGAGCTTTTTCGCTCTATTTAACTCCTGCAAATCCAGCACACGAACTGCTTCTGCAAGCTCGTCTTCAAGCGTATTTAATATCTTTTTCTGCCCCACCTTATTATTAATAGTAGCCAACCATGGTTTTTGCCGATAAAGCGAAACGAGCCTGTCTATTCCGAAATAATTGTCTTTCTCATACAGGAACTCAAATATGCAATTCAGCAAGGCGTAATCTTCTTTTGTATCCAATGTTACTCGTATATCAGAACACCTGTAGTCGTTCGGCGCTTTCTTTTCAGAAACCTTAAGCACCTCAGGATGTGCTTGTATATATAGCGTCAGATGCTCTCGCTCTTGGGCTTTTTTTGCATTCTTATAGGCGAATTTCAACGCCTTAAATGATAATACTTCAACATTCATTCCTACGGGATATTGACGAGTAACCGTAAAATCGTTATTTACCTGTAAATGTATTTGAACTACCTCGTCAATCAATGTGTAATCTATACAGGGATTATCGCCCGTTATCCTTACAATCTCATCAAGTTGATATTTCTTCGCAGCATCGAAAAAGCGTGCTAAAACATCCTCTTCTGAACCACGGTAATGTTCTACGCCCTCAGAATCGGCAACATTCACAACTTTGTCGTCATACGGATTAGAAGTTGTTGCAACGATAATTTCATCAATACTTTTCGCTTTTTTGAGCCGCCTGATTATATGTCCACATACCGACACATCAGAACCGTAAGGCAGCGAAAGCAAAACCTTCCCAGGCAACCTCGCTGATGATACACGGGCTTGAATAACAGCTCCCACTTTCTTTGCTTTATCCTGCATTACCACGCAGTCCATCCACCATCGATAATAACATTCTGGCCTGTCATATAAGATGACGCAACTGAAGCAAGAAACACTATTGCCCCCTCTAGTTCATCTGGCCTGCCTACTCGACCAATGGGTATTTTGGCCGAAAGTTTTTGTAAAAATCGCTTCTGCTTTACAATATTGGGATTAGGAAATGCCCCGGGAGAGATGCAATTGACCCTGATACCGTAACGAGCTAAATACACTGCGTAATATCGGGTTAGCTGGATAACACCTGCCTTCGCTGCACCGTAGTTCGGCTGACTGAACTGCTTTTTATACCCCCTATAAATACTAAAATCAGGCGAAACAACACCATACATCGATGAAATATTAATTATACTGCCCTTTTTAGCTCTCTTCATATATGGGACGACCAATTTGATACAACGAAAGACGCTATTTAACGTCCCATCAACTCCATAATTCCAATCCGACGAACTCATTTCCGCCGGCTTGCCGGAACGTTGCAAATAGACCGCGTTGTTCACCAGAATATCTATTCGTTTTGTTTTTTTGTAAATATGCTTAAATGCTGTTTTAACCGATTCCTCAGAGCTGACATCCATCTGCTCAAAAGTAATTTTGCGATTACGGCCTTTCCCGAACGCACGCTTAAACTTATCACAGTTAGGCCCAGCAACGACTACGCTCGCCCCCGCATCGGCCAATCCGTTACAAAAGCTTTTCCCTAAATGGCCGTATCCCCCGGTAACGACCGCTACTTTCCCACTCAAACTAAATAAACCTTTCTGGCTCACGAACTTATCCTCTTAATATGTTCCATCGGCTTGGAATAATGATATCCTCGTCTTCAACCCGTAATCGTGTATCCTCAATTATTTCTCTGGGCAACTCAACTCCCTCGAGCAGCGAGAAGTTTTCAATTATCTGAGCGGAATTATCTACGCCTATTACCAAAGGAAGCTGCAACGACTTGGCGAATCCGATTGCAAACTCAAGCGGCCTTAAACCATAATCTTCAGCAAGTTTGTGCCATCGTTGCGAAATCTCCGTTGCTTTTGGAAATTTTTTCTCTACTTCTTCCGTTGACATTATAAGCAGCCCCTGGAGATAAATGCTGCGGACAAAGCAAAGTTTGTTTAAACTTTTGGCCAGCTCAAAGACACCAGCAGTCTTCATTCGCTGGTCCCACGCATTACACGGCACCTGGATAATCTGTATATCCGAATTTTCCAAAGCTCTGCGGGCATCCTCAACCGAATAAACCGAAACTCCGAGATATTTTATACCCCCGGCTTTCTTGAGAGCCACCAGCGTTCGGCCTAATCCCTCATTCCAAAGAGCAAGCCAATCGGTTTGATGCAACATTAAACCCCATAGCTGGTCAACGCCGAGATTTTGGCGCGATTCTTTGACTGTTCGCTTGATAGATTCGCTGTCGGATGGCTCTAACTTACTTGAAAGCTTGGAAACAATCTTTATCCTCCTACGGTGGACACGTTTTAAGCATTTGCCTAAAACAATTTCGCTGTCTCCATATACCTGGGCGGTATCAAAGCAGTTAACGCCATTATCCAGTGCCTCTTTTACAATTTCGCAAGCCGCCTTTTCGGTCGGCCTGCCCGAAGCGTTTGCGATACCGTAATCCATACCGAGCTGGGCAGTACCCAAAACAAATCTGGAAATATTCTCTCCATTCCAAACTATATCTTTCATATTGTATGCTGCGATACAGCTTTTCTTACAGATGATACAACCATATCTACATCTTCGTTGGTTAATGCCGGAAACATAGGCAACGACAAAATCCGCTCGTATTCAGCTTCGGCAACAGGGCAAAGCCCTTCCTTTGTGCCAAACCGTTCACGATAAAAGGGATGCAGATGTACAGGGATATAATGAACATTTACACCTACACCTGCCGTTCTTAAGAAACTAAAAACCTTATCCCGCTCTATATTACGAAGCTTTACTACATACAAATGATAAACATGCGATACATTCGAAGCTACAGCCAAAGGTTTAACATCAGAAAGTCCGTCAAAAGCCCGGTCATATCTTGAAGCAATTTCCTGACGGCGTTTTATCCAGCCGGGCAGTTTTTTCAACTGGCTCATTCCCAGTGCGCACTGGAAATCTGTAATTCTATAATTGTAGCCCAAATCCACCATCTCGTAAAACCACGACCCTTTTTCGGCACGCTGGCGGTGGTCAGTGGTAATACAATGATTGCGGAACACCGTCATCCGTCTGGAGTAGTCCGGATTATCGGTTACTACCATTCCACCCTCGCCGGTTGTAATATGCTTGACCGGATGGAAGCTGAAAACATTAAGGTCAGCTAACGTACCGACCTTTCGCCCCTTGTATTCGGCGCCTATGGAATGGCTGGCATCGGCAACAAGTACCAAATTATTTTTGTCGGCAATCTTGCGAAGAGCGTCATAATCACAGGGCTGGCCGGCATAATCAACAGCGATTATCGCTTTAGTTCTCGCAGTAATTTTCGTCTTAATCAGCCCGGCGTCAATAAGCAGCGTATCGACATCAACGTCGCAGAACACCGGAGTTGCACACTGGAATGCCACGGCGTTTGCGGTAGAGGCAAACGTCATAGCTGGTACAATAACCTCGTCTCCCGGCCCAATTCCGAGCGCATACATTGCCGTATGCAGAGCCGCCGTTCCGCTTGAAACGGCAACGCTGAATTCGGCGCCGACAAAATCAGCTACCGCCTTCTCGAAGGCATCTACGGTTGGGCCGGTTGTGAGCCAGTCAGACCTTAAAACGTCAACTACCGCTTTTATGTCGCTTTCGTCCACGCACTGACGGCCATAAGGAATGAACTTACTCAATCTCCATTTTCCTTATCTGTTCTCTGAGCTCTTCGCTGCCCAGCCACACATCATTTACATCGCTGCGAAAAACAAACCCTTCCGGAACTGCAGGATACTTATCGTATTTTTCACGGGCCTCGCTGCTCTCAAGAAACTGAGGCATAATCACGTATATGCCATCGAATACTTTGACGTTTCGTGCCTCGTCATAAGAAACCAAGCTCTCGTGAAGTTTTTCGCCCGGCCTTATTCCCGTATATCTGAACGTGCAGTCCGGCTCAATCGCTCTCGCTAAATCCGTAACTTTCATAGAAGGAATCTTTGGGATAAATATCTCGCCACCTTCGGTTTCCCGCAGTGCCTTTATGACTAAATCAGCGCTTTGCTCCAGAGTAATCCAGAAGCGTGTCATCCTCTCATCGGTAATAGGAAATTCTTTGACTCGGCTTTTCTTCAAGCTCATAAACAGCGGAATCACACTGCCACGCGAGCCCATAACGTTACCATACCTGACACATGCAAATTTAACTCTTCTTCCACCATAAGCATTTGCAGCGATAAATATCTTTTCAGCGACTAATTTTGTCGCACCGTAGAGATTTATAGGGCTGACGGCCTTATCGGTGGAAAGCGCTATAACCTTTTCCACCCCTCTGTCTATAGCGGCATCGACTATATTGTCCGCACCCATCACATTTGTATTAACCGCCTCGGTAGGGTTATATTCCAACGCCGGCACTTGCTTAAGAGCCGCAGCGTGAACAACGTAATCTACCCCTTCAAAAGCCCTGTAGAGCCGGCTCTTATCCCTTACATCACCAAGAAAAAACCGCAATTGTTCCTCATATTCTGCAAATTTTTTCTTCATCATATATTGTTTGTATTCGTCCCTGGAATATATGATAACTTTTTTAGGTTTGTACCTCGTAAGCACTCTTCGAATAAATTCATTCCCGAATGAACCAGTACCACCAGTAATCAAAATCGTCCTGCCATTTAACATACGCTGCTCTCCTTTGTCACCGGCTCGCATTTGCGCCAAAGTTTATTAACGCTCCAATTTATAAGAAGCTTTCCGATCTGATAAGAAAGGTCTTTGCCAAAAAGCCTTCCCCCCTCACTTAGGAACATATCAAGCTCCTTGGTATCGTAGAAGATTCTGTAATCGACAGGTTTATCATATGAAACCAGAGAATTAGAATTATCGCCCGCAATATACCACTCCTTCACGTCGTATGGTAAGTGCAGGATTTTACTATTATTAATAGACGATTGATCTCGTAAAGCGCTTATATTCCTGACTGCGATCATCCAACATTTGGCTGCATCCAGAGATTTCTGGATTTCGTGAGTTATTTTCTTGCCCGCCATTTTTCCAATGGCAAGATATGCTAACTCAATTGTTGGAATACAACACTCGAGTAAAGCTTTCGCTTTGTACTTTCGTATAAGATTATCACCCAACTCTCCACTCAGCAACTTTTCATAAACCTGTGGCTCTGTAAAATACTCATACAAGGCTTCTCTGCTGTCCCATAACTCATTTTCGGTCTCTTTTATGTATTCGTTATAAATCTTTGACACCTCAGTTCCACCCGAAACGACCATCTCCCAAACATAATAAAGGTAGTCATAATTATTAATTTCAAGCTCTTTGAGATGTCGGGCTACAAGGTCAAACTGCTCCGACGACAAAAGTGCGGATACAAATGCAAAGCCACGACATTCAAGATAGTCTTCAAATGACATTGTATTTGTGGCAACACAGACCTCCTCAACTTCAAAACACTTTTGGCCAGCGTATTCGCCGAACTGCCGTGGTATCAAGCGGAACTTCGTCTGCATCTGATATTTTTTCCGGCACTGTTGTGAATTAAGATAAGTTCCTTTTAGGAGCATGGTCGTGTATGGAACGATGCGTTCGACACCCGCCATAGTTACTGCCTTTACTCCTTCAAAAAAAGATGCTTTTGTTTCTTCCGGCATCGGTACAATCAGTTCGGCTACGGATGGCATATCACGTCGCCTAATTTCTCTCTGAAGTTCCTTGTATGCATCCATAGCAATATTCTTTCGTTTTATAACTTTTAATGTCTTATAATTTATTGATTGAAGAGAACAACTTACCTGCATTTTGTTTCTGAGACGCGAAGCTATCCTCAATATGCGATCGTGGTTTGCCTTACTTGTTGTAACATCAAAGCTATTAGGCCACCCAAATTCATCTTGCAGACATCTAATCTGCTCAGCAATCTCCTCATCACGCTCGTACATCCCAAAATTGGCGTCACAAATTGACAACAGAACATTAGGATAGGCAGTCATTCGGCTGGCAATGTAAGTTAGTTCAGCTTTTATGCGTTCTGTACTGAATCTCGTAATAGTATTGTACCAAGCCTGCCCGGCATGGCAATATCCACACGAGAACGGACAACCTCTTGCCGTTTCAATTGATGGGGCATAGTATCCATTAAACCACTTCTCCAAAAGACCGTTCAAATAGGGAGATGGAATTTCATCCAGATTTCTAAGGCGTGGTATTGGTGAACCGACGACTAAATCGCTAGTTTTCGGATGTATTGACATTATCCCGCCCTGTGGATCGCTCTTGAGTTCAAAGGCAACAATTCCTTCTGCAAGCTTCCTAATAAGTTCGGCAAAAGCCACTTCCCCCTCATGATAAACATAAAAATCAATTTCTTTTCTTTGCAGCAGATATTGTCTGCATTCGGCCTGTTCTATTGGAAATTCTGGCCCGCCGGCAACACACACGGTTTCAGGATTCAATTGCTTGGAATAATCGAATACAATCCGGGACAATTCGCTATTCCAGCAGTAATTAGACAAACCAACAACATCTGGTCTCCACCGCCCAATATCTTCCAAAATTACATTCGGTCTGTCATAAATCCGAACTTCGATAACATTCTCATCAATATGAGCCAATAAATATGATGCAATATAGGCAACTCCAAGCGGCATAAGAACCGAATGCCTGCCTACCGTCTCATGACGCAAATCACCCAACGCTATTTTAAGTGGTTGTGATCTAAACATATCTACTTCCTTCCTGACGGAATACAAATCTCACATCTTGCGTGTACTTAACTGTTCCCTGCACTCACGTCGTATCGTCCAGGGCAACTGGGGCCGGATAAAAACATCACCGTGGCCGCCGTATTCACTGTTGTAGCCCTTAAAGATAACCTCGAATTCAAGAATCTTATTGACAAAAATATGTTCTGTCTTCGGATATACAAGGTGAACTGTCAGGAAGAAACTCTTTCCGCCAAAAGTATCCTTAGGCAAAACACACGACGTATT
>QNBZ01000032.1 GCA_003644295.1 Planctomycetota bacterium | reverse complement strand
TTGGCCGCATATCCCGTATTTTGTCAAAAAAGTTGGTAATGAGTTTCCTTACACTTCTCAGGTGATGTCGTTTTGGGCTGCAATGGTGGCAATTATTACCTATATTGCTGTTTCGCTGTTGGGCGAAAAACCGTCTGTAGATATGAACAGACTTTTTCATCGCATTAAATATATTGCAAAGAAAGAGGGAGAGGAACTTGAAGACCGTAGTGCCGAGCGTAAGCATGTAGGGAGATTCTGGAGATTGATAGGTGTCAACAGCCGAGAATTTTCCAGAGTTGACAAGGGATTATTTCTTTATATGGTTGGTATGAGTAGTTTTCTGTTCGGCTCATTTGTTGTTTTATTATTGTTTGGCATGGCTGGCTGGATGACTGACCAGCGTTGGCTCAGGTGGTGGAAAATTTTGGTTTGCACTCAAATAACGATAGCTTTTATTGGTGGTATCTGGATTAGTATTGGCGGTCTTTTTGATTTGCGAAAAATGTTTAAACGGCTGAAAACAGCTAAGCGAAACCCTCTTGATGATGGTAGTGTTGCTTGAAAGGCACTGAATGATAACGCAACAGAAATTGACCATCGCCAATCTCGGAGTTCCGCCGGCGGTATCAATACTGTCGCAAAGGTATCTCTTCGCTGAAGAAGATTCAGCACGGAGGTTGTGGCTGTGGAAGAATTGTACTCGCACCATGCTCGTCCGAAGACAGCGATATTGATGGGACACGCAAAATGCGTTATACTGCAAAAGTGTGCGGAGGCGGCGATTAAGGTTAGAAGTTTTAGCGCGACGCAGATAAAAAAGTCAGTTACCGGTAACGGCGGAGCATCCAAGGAACAGATACAAAAAACCGTTCAGGTGAATTTGTCTTTATCGCAGCCGCATGAGCCGAACGATGCGGCCGACGCCATAGCAGCGGTGATGTGCTGTGCAAATTCGTTTGGGAAAAACGGGAACAGTTCTCGACCCGACTGTCGGACGGGCAGGCGTGAGGAACTGTATAGTTTTCACTTTCAGAGATGACGGAAGATTTGGTGTAAATCAATGCCGGATGAACAGAAACAATTATTGCAGCGGATAGAATCTTTGCTTGAAGCTGGTGATTCCGCCGCCCTGACACAATTTCTCGATGAACAACGAGCAAGCGACATCGCTGAGATTGTAGAGCTTCTCAATAACGAGCAAAGGCGCACTATCTTCGATGTGCTTGACAAGCCCATCGCCGCAAAGGTTATGGAAAAGGTCGATGAGGCCACCCGTGCCGAGTTATTCGAACTGCTGGAGGATAAGGAATTAAAGGGCGTTGTTTCCGAGCTTGACCCCGATGACGCCGCCGACCTTCTGGCCGAATTACCTGATGAAGAAAGGCGGAAACTGCTCCAAAGCATAGAGCCGACTAATTCAGCCAAGATAAAAAAGCTGATGAGTTATTCGGAAGATTCAGCCGGTGGCATTATGGACCCCCTGGTAATAAGCGTGCCGGAAGATGCTACCGTAGCTGAAGCCGTCAATAAAATCCGTGCAGCCGAAATTGACGAAGATTTCTTTTCCGTTTATGTTGTGGACAAAACCGGTCGATTTCTGGGAGACGTTCGTATCCGTCTTCTTCTGACCAGCCACGAAGATGTAAGGATAAGCACCCTTATAGACCCTGATACCATTTACGTTACCGCTGACGCCGACCAGGAGCAAGTTCGCAACATATTTAGCAAAAACGACCTTATTGTTGTTCCGGTTCTGGACAGAAATCATAAGCTCATCGGCCGAATCACCGCCGACCGTGTTATCGAGGTTGCGGAGGAAGAAGCAGCGGAGGACTTATACAGGATGGCCGGTACAGATGCCGATGAACTCGATGATGTTTCGGCTTTCCACGCCGCACGTGTGCGAATGATCTGGCTATCGGCCTGCCTGTTTGGTACAGGTGTTACAGCCCTGATACTTATGCTCTTCCAGCAAAAAATTGACCCGTTGATTTACGTCACAGCAGTTGCGTTTGTCCCGATGATTGCCGATATGAGCGGTAACACGGGCCAGCAGACCGCTGCCATCGTCCTCTGCGGTCTCGCTACCGGACATCTGGCGGCACAAAAATTAAGCCGAGTTTTCCTCAGAGAAGTTCGAGTGGCGTTCCTTGTAGCTATAACCTGCGGAATAATCGGAGGATGCATTTGCGCTTTTCTACCCCAACTCGCGGGCAGTCTCCCTACAATTGCCAGTTCTTCAGAATCCACTCACATAATCACCATTGATTTCAGCGAGCATATGCGAATTGCTCTGGCCTTTGGGACAGGAATGTTTTCGGCAATAATGGTTGCCACAACGTTGGGATTGTTTCTACCGTTTTTCTTCCACCGAATCGGTATGGACCCGGCTATAAGTACCGGCCCGTTGGTTACAACCATAAATGATTCAACAAGTGTTGCAATCTATATGACATTGACATTGCTGTTGGTATAGTAAAGAAGTTTTTTCAGGGGCGTTAAAATGAAAATCGGGATTATAAGCGACAGCCACGACGCACATCAGAATGTGCTTAAAGCAGTAGAAGTTTTCAATGAGCAAAATGTTGACTATATTCTTCACGCTGGCGATATGGTATCACCATTTACGGCAAAGGCGTTCGCAGAGGTCAAGGGCGCAAAATTTATCGCGGTTTTCGGGAACTGCGACGGAGAGAAACTTTTTCTGAAGAGTACGATAGAAGATTTTGGTGGTGAGATTTATGAGGACAGCTATACAGGCCAAATCGGCAGCAAAAGAATTTTTATGACGCATAGGCCGGGCGAGCTGGAGAGTATAGCCGCCAGCGGAAAGTATGATTTGGTTATTTATGGGCATACACATAAACAGGACATTCGCAAGGTTGGGGATACTCTAATAATCAATCCCGGCGAGTCAACCGACTGGCTGACAGGCAAGTCAGACGTAGTTGTGCTTGATACTGATAATATGAGTGTTGAAGTAATTTCGCTGAAATGAAGGTAGTCCGTTTTGGAGTAGATAAAATGGCCGAGCAGAAAAAAAGTTGGGAAGAACGGCTGGCGGGTGAGCCGGATGAGCTTACGATTGATTTTGTAGAGTCGCTGTCGATAGACAAACGTCTTTACAAATATGATATTGTTGGCTCAATCGCTCACGCACAGATGTTAGCTCAACAAAAGCTGATTAGCAAAGACGAATTCAAACGAATCAAAGATGGGCTTATCGAAATATCACAGAAAATCTCGGAAGGCAAATTCAAGTTCGACAAGAAGCTCGAAGATATTCATATGGTAATCGAAGCGGCGCTGGCGGCGAAAATCGGCGAAGCGGGGGAAAAACTTCATACCGGCAGAAGCCGTAACGACCAGGTTGCAACCGACATTCGGCTCTGGATGCGGGACGAGATAGAAATTCTACAGGCCAAAATTACGCTGCTCCAAAAGCAATTCGTCAAACTGGCTAGCAGATATGTCGAGGACGTAATGCCGGGTTACACACATCTTCAGCGTGCCCAGCCGATAACTGTTGCGGTCTATCTGCTGGGCTTTGTAGAGCAGCTTGAGCGTGATTTTATTCGACTTGCGAATTGTCGCTCTGCTGGAAGCGGACTTAATATCTCGCCGTTAGGCAGCGGCGCGATAGCCGGCTCAACGCTGCCATTAGATAGAAAGAGTACAGCGAAGCAATTAGGTTTTTTCGACATCAGCTATAACAGCATTGACGCTGTGGGCGACAGGGATTTTTGCGCCGAATTTATTTTCGACTGTGCGCTCATTGCTACTCACCTGTCCGGCCTGGCTGAGGATTGGATAATTTATTCATCCTGCGAATTCGGATTTGTACGGATAGACGACAGCTTTTGTACGTCATCGAGTATGATGCCGCAGAAACGCAACCCCGATGTTCTGGAGCTGATTCGCGGCAAGGCCGGCGGTGTCTATGGTTCGTTGATGGCTATGCTGACAATTCTAAAAGCTTTGCCATCGGGCTATAACCGCGATATGCAGGAGGATAAAGTCCACGTTTTTGCCGCCAGTGATACGGTCAGCCAATCATTGGACATCGTGCGGGCGGTTGTTGCGCATACGAAGTTTGATACGAAAAAGATTTCAGCCGGTCTGGAAGAGGGTTTTCTGGATGCCACCGCTCTGGCTGAATATCTGGTTGGCAAAGGCGTCGCTTTCCGCAAGGCGCACGGCATCGTCGGCTTGCTGGTCGCTTACTGCGAGAAAGAAGGCAAAAAGTTAGCCGAGCTTGGTCTGGATGAATTTAAGAAGTATTCGCCGGCGATTGAGCCAGACGTTTATGAACGATTGGGCGCCGCAAATGTCGTAAGTAAATATGTTACCGATGGAGCGGCTGGGCCGAAGCAGGCGAAAGAGCAAATCGCATATTGGAACGGGCAGTTGGCACAGCGATGAGTGCTGCTACAAGAGATTAACCACAGAGAACACAAAGAAAAAAATCAAAGATTAAAAATCGTAATCGTTCACAGTTTTTGACAAATTAATGATGGATATTTTTTATTGCTCCAGTAAGCAATAACAGATTCATGGATAAAATCAAAGACATTTCGTTGATGTTTCTTACAGGTAGCGATAGTAGTCCAGATACGCTCACACCAGCGTATGCCGGCATCTCCACGAGTACCCTGTGTTATCCTTCGGTCAATCACAACAGGTCGAATCTGTCGCTCAGTTCCATTATTGGTTGGTTCAACTTCCGGCTCGGTCAAAAATCTGAAATAATCTTTGGCGGCTTTGCCCATAAGACTCTTATCTTACAAAAACAAGGTTTTACTTCAATTATCAAAATTACTGTGAACGGTTACAAATTTTCGTAGTAGAGTCATTCCACAGATAAGGACAGACAGATGAAAAAACAAACTGGAAGATGGATGAGAAACGGGGCTGTAATGTATTTTCTGAGCTTTTCCCTTTTCGTTGTGCTTGGCACGGTAGAAAGTGCTGATGTTCAGGCAAGGACAAAATATTATAACAAACGGCCCCGTGCAGAGTTGAGGTTAGAGGCAAAGGACTATGGCATTGTGCTTCGCCACGGCGATGGTCCCAATCAATGTGATGTGTACGGTGCTCGTGATGTTTGGGTTTTCGAGTCTGATGGGACGTATTACATGCACTATGATGCCGCTGGACCAAATGGTTGGCTGTGTTCCCTGGCTACCAGCACCGACCTTGTCCATTGGCAGAAAAAAGGGCCGGTACTCAATCTGGGTAACCCTGATGAAGATGATTCAAAAAGCGCCAGTTATGGGACGACCTATTTTGACGGCCGAGCATGGCATATGTTCTATCTCGCAACGCCGAACGCAACGCAGCCGCCGGATAGAGTTCCAGCGTTCCCTTATTTAACTATGAAAGCAAAAAGTATGTCGCCCGGAGGGCCGTGGATAAAACAAAAGGAGGTTATTCCTTTTCGCACAAAGCCGAAAACCTATTATGATGTTACCGCAAGTCCGGGAAGTATTGTCAAATATAACGGTGAATATTTGCAATTCTTCAGTGCCACAAAATTGCAGGATGAAGACAACGGCAGAAAAAGCGTAAGACGCACACTCGGTATCGCACGAACCAAAGACCTGGACGGTCAATGGACTATCGATTCCGCTCCAATCGTTACGCCGGAAGAACAAATTGAAAATTCATCTCTCTATTATGAAGAGACAAACAAAACGTGGTTTCTTTTTACGAATCATGTGGGAATAAAAGATGGTGTGGAATATACGGATGCAATTTGGGTGTACTGGAGCAAGGACCTGAATAAATGGGATTCCAGGAACAAGGCGGTAGTGTTAGACGGACAGAACTGCAAGTGGTCTAAACGCATTGTCGGCTTGCCTTCTGTTTTAAGAACAGGAAATAAATTGGCGATTTTTTATGACGGACTGGATGGTGAGGGAATAGGTCACATGCGAAGAGACATTGGCTTAGCCTGGTTGAATTTGCCTCTTATCCCGCCCGGAAGTCTTACACCAACAAACCTGCGATGTGAATATCGGGTCAACCCATTGGGTATAGATGTAGAGCATCCGCGGCTGAGTTGGATTCTCCGGTCGAATCAGCGTTGTCAGAAACAAACGGCCTATCAGGTTCTGGTGGCAAGTAGTAGAGATAAGCTCGATGTTGGCAGAGCTGACCTGTGGGATTCCGGCAGGGTAAGCAGCGACCAGTCCGTCCATATCGTTTATGCGGGTAGGCCCTTGCTTTCGTATATGCGATGCTTTTGGAAGGTGCGTGTGTGGGACAAGAACCAAAAGGAGTCCGGATGGAGCACCCCTGCGATGTGGACAATGGGTATCCTCGAAGAAAAGCAATGGCAGGGTCAATGGATAGGTTATACGAAACTTCCGGGGTCTAAGAGCCAGGTTGATGACTTGAAGGTGAGGGTGCCCGCTCCGATTTTTCGCAAGACTTTTATATTGAAAAAAAATGTGCGCTCAGCCAGTGTCTATATTTGCGGGCTGGGATATTACGAGTTGCGGCTGAACGGCAGCAAGGTCGGCGATCATGTGCTTGACCCCGCTTTTACGCGTTACGATAGACGGGTGTTGTATGTGAGCTATGATGTTGGCCGGGAACTTATCAAGGGTAAAAATTCGCTGGCGGTAATGCTTGGTAACGGATGGCAGAATGTGCATACGCGGGCGGCATGGGATTTTGACAAGGCGCCTTGGCGCGCCCGACCGAAAATGTTGCTCCAGTTACGAATAGAATATACCGACGGCAGTACGCAGTTAATAGTCAGCAACGAGTCATGGCGTGCTTCTGAAGGACCTGTCGTGCGCGACGCTATTCGTGAGGGAGAACACTATGACGCCCGGCTGGAGCAGACGGGCTGGGATATGCCGGATTTTGATGATTCCGGCTGGGACATTCCTCAAATTGTCGATGCTCCGAAAGGAAAATTAGCAGCACAGATTATTCAGCCGATCAAGGTGATGGAAACAATTAAGCCACAGAAGCTGACGGAGCCGGCACCGGGGGTGTTTGTGTTCGACCTGGGTCAGAATATAGCCGGCTGGGCGCAAATAAGGTTGTCAGGTCCGGCAGGTACGACGGTGAAATTGCGATACGGCGAGCGTCTGAAATCGGACGGAACACTGGAACAAAGTCAGATTAAAGTCCATGTTAAAGAGAAAGAATTTCAGACAGATATTTATATTCTAAACGGTCGGGGTGAGGAAATCTGGGAACCGCGGTTTGTCTATCACGGCTTTCAGTATGTCGAGGTTACAGGTTTTCCGGGAAGACCTTCGCTTGATAATCTTTGTGGGCGGGTTGTACACACCTCGTTTGAATCTGCTGGAACATTTGAATGTTCCAACAATCTGCTCAATGCTATTCAAAGAAATGCCTTGTGGTCGTATCGCAGCAACTTTCACGGATACCCCACTGATTGCCCACATCGTGAAAAGAACGGCTGGACAGGCGATGCACACCTTGCAGCCGAGATGGGGCTGTTTAATTTTAAGTGTGCCGCCGCCTATACTAAATGGATGGACGATTTTAAGGACGAACAACGCCAAACGGGTGAACTTCCTGGTATTATCCCGACTTCCGGCTGGGGCTATCAATGGGGTAATGGACCTGCCTGGGACAGCGCCTATCTGCTGATTCCATGGTATATGTATCAGTATTGCGGCGACAGACGAATTCTGGAAACTCATTATGAGCGGTTTAAGCGATATGTGAATTATCTTACCGGCAAAGCGAAAAATCATATTGTTTCCATTGGGCTGGGAGACTGGGTGCCGGCTAAAACGCACACTCCTGCGTCTGTAACGTCAACCGGATATTATTATGTCGATACGCTCATAGTTGCCAAGATTGCTCGAATGCTGGGCAAGAAAAATGATGCTGAAAAATACACCCAATTGGCGGAAAATATTCGCAATGCCTTTAACAAATCATTCTATAAAGGAGAAGGGATTTACGCCAACGGCAGTCAGACCGCCTTGAGTTGCGCACTGTATCAGCAGTTGGTTGAGGAAAAGGAACGTAACAAAGTGGTCGAAAAGCTGGTGGCCAATATTGAAAAGAACGATTCTCATATCGATACGGGAATTCTTGGCGCAAAGTACCTGTTCAATGCCTTGACGGCGAACGGCAAACATAATGTTGCGTATCGAATTGCGACGCAGACTACTCCGCCGAGTTACGGAAGCTGGATAAAACGCGGTGCCACAACCCTGTGGGAGGACTGGATGGGCGTAGCCTCACTGAATCATATTATGTTCGGAGACATCAGCGCATGGTTTTATAAGAACCTGGCAGGGATAAATATGGACCCTGAGAATCCGGGCTTCAAGCATATTATTTTCCATCCACAGCCGGTGGGTGATTTGAAATGGGTACGAGCCAAACACGAATCCATGTACGGAACCATCAGAAGTTCATGGTACAGGGACAGCCAATCCTTTAAGCTGGATTTGACCGTCCCTGCTAATACGACAGCTACGGTATATGTGCCGGCAAAGAGTATCGACAGTATTACAGAAAGCGGCAAAGCTGTCGATAAGGCCGAAGGTGTTAGGTTTCTGAAAATGGAAGGTGATGATGCGGTGTTTGAAATCGGTTCAGGAAGCTATTGTTTTCTGTCTGAAAAACCAAAATTAACGGAGAAATAAATTATGCGCACATACGCACACAAAATGAGACTCTGGTGTTTACTGATTATATTAACTGTCTCTTACGATTGCACGGCAGCGAGCGAAAAATATAATCCTAAAGCGAATTCGGCGGCGATGGTGATTGACGGAAATGTGCGTATAACAATGCTAACGGAAAGACTAATACGGCTGGAATGGGCCGAAGATAAAGCATTTGAAGATAGTGCGACGCTGGTATTTTTAAATCGGCAATTGCCGGTACCTGCTTTTACGAAAGAAATCAAAGACGGACAACTGCAAATTAAAACCCGCTATCTTACGGTAAAATATAAACTCGGCAGCGGCGCGTTCAATGCGACAAACCTGAGTATCGATATGAATGTCAATGGAGTAAAAGCGATTTGGCATCCGGGAATGGAGGACAAGGGCAATCTGCGCGGTACAACGCGTACACTTGATGGATGCAAAGGTGCTTGCCGTATATGGGATAAACATAACATAACGCTGGAGCCAGGCCTCATATCGAAGGACGGCTGGGTAGTAGTGGACGATTCAAACAGGCCATTGTTTGATAATTCGCAGTGGCAGTGGGTAATAGCAAGGCCAAAGAAAAAACAGCAGGATTTTTACTTCTTCGGATACGGACATGATTACAAGGCGGCATTGAGCGATTTTGTCAAAGTTGCGGGCAATATAGCGTTGCCGCCACGGTTTGTGTTCGGAGCATGGTGGTCGCGGTACTGGGAATACACAGACCAGGATATGCGACGATTAGTGAACGAATTTGCGATACATGATGTGCCGCTGGATGTACTGGTAGTTGATATGGATTGGCATATTACATCACTGCCGAGTATGTACAAAGACGGGAAGAAAGTTAGTGACCAGGCAGGACAGCAGGCAGG
>QNBZ01000031.1 GCA_003644295.1 Planctomycetota bacterium | reverse complement strand
GTCAAAACCACGGCTTCGACGCAGCCCTGCGGATGTGAAGCTCATCTATAACGGCGTTGCCTTTATGCGTTACAAGATAAACGACAAGCTCGGCGATTTCATCGGGCTGCATAAGCTCATCCTTCTTTATATCCGGCCGAACTTTTTTTATCAGGTCTGTATCCACTCCGCCGGGACATAGCAGATGCACCCGAACGTTTGAATCTGCCAGCTCCTCTGCCAGCGACATTGTCATCCCCCGCAGGGCGTGTTTCGATGCGGTATAAGCGCTTTGCAGCGGATAACCTTTGACCCCTACCACCGAGGCGATATTGATAATGTATGCCGCTTCGGCCTTTTTCAACAGCGGCAGCGCTTCTCTGCAAAGGATAAACGGCGCACGTGCATTGACATAATAACACCTGTCCCAATCGCTGGTTTTAGTATCTTCTAATTTTGCCGAGTGAGTAACGCCGGCGTTATTAACCAGTATATCCAGTCGGCCAAAATTTCTATTTGTTGTCTCAACAAGTTTTTTGATGGAATTTTCGTCTGCCAATTCAGTAACGACAACATCAGCTTTACCGCCGGCTTTTGTTACCATATCAGCGGTTTCTTTCAGCTTTTCGAGTGACCGTGCAGCTAAAACAACGGCGGCGTCCTCTTTGGCCAATGCAACGCTCACGGCTCTGCCGATACCACTGCTGGCCCCTGTTACTATTGCTGTTTTTCCTGCCAATCGTTTTTGCATTTCGCTGCCTTTCTCAAAATCCTTTCGGGATTATAACCGAAAGCTGTGGCAAACAAAACTCCCTGCTTAACACAACATTTCAATAACGATTTGTGAAACCCTTTCCGATGCTCCGCCGGCCATTAACGGCTTTGCCAGTTCGATAAGTTCGCTGCTGATTTGAGCTAACTTGCTTCTGTCTTCCAGAAGCTGTTCGATACTTTCGGCAATCGGCTCGACCGAGGAAAAATACGGCATAAATTCCGGCACTAATTCTTTGCCGCTTAAGATATTGACCAGAGACAGATATTCTGTTTTCACAATCCATCTACCGAATAAGCGCCACAGGATTTTGCTGGATTGATACATTATCACCATAGGACATCCCGCCGCTGCTACCTGTAGCGTTGCGCTGCCGCTGGCGACGACCGCAAAATCAGCATTGCGGGCAGCGTCACTGACCGAGCCGATGACATACTCACATTCAAAGCCGACAAGTTGTTTCGATTTAAGCGCCTGCTGCGCTCGGTCATCCACGGCTGCAACGGTGAAGACGGCGTTGGGATACTTCTGTTTTAAGAGGTTCGCTATTTTTTGCATAGCCGGCCAAAGCGAATTGATTTCAGCGGCCCGTGAGCCGGGCATAAGGGTAAAACGTGCGCATTTCGGCTCAAAATCTGTATATCCTTTTTTGTAACGGTTTGTAGACAAATCGATTTCATCGAGTAGCGGATTACCGACAAAGACCGTATCGATGCCTCTTTCGGAAAACCAGCTTTGCTCGAACGGCAGTATGCAGCAGAGCTTGTCGCAGTACCTTCGCAGTTTACTTATGCGCCAGCCGGCCCATGCCCATAGCTGGGGAGCGACGTAGAAAAGTGTTTTGAGCTTCGCCTTTTTGGCGGCCTTTGCGATATGAAAGTTAAAAGCCGGCGAATCGCAGACGATAACTAAATCGGGCTTATCGTTTTTAAGAAAAGACGTTATGCGTTTTATCAATTTATAAAAATGGACGATGTGGGGAAATGTGTTGTAAATCATCGATGCCCTGGTAACGGTATTTTCGAGCAGTCTGCATCCGGCCTCGGCCATTTTTGTTCCGCCCACGCCGACAAATTCGATATCGTAACGGCTTTTTCGCAAGGTGGCTATCAGGGCTGCACAGTGGGCGTCTGCGCTCGGCTCGGCTGCGCTTACAAAGATGCGATATGTTCGGCTTTTTTCCGGCATAACTGAAGTTTGTATATTAACCGGACCAGGAGAAAGTTGAAAGTAAAAAGATGGATTGACCAGCGGCGCTCTGTTATTTGTGGGATGGATAGGCGAACTTTTGGCCCTCGTCGAGCATTGCAAAGTAATTCTCCAACGGTATGTAGTTAGCCACAGAGTTACCTGTGCCGAGACAATATCCCCCGCCCTGCATACAAAGCTCCAGAGTTTCTCTGACACGCTTGCGAACGGCCTTTTCATCTGACCGGCAAAGAAAATCCATATCAATACCACCAAGAATCGCTATCCGCTCTCCATACTTTTTTACCTCGGTTACCGGCATTATCACATCTTTATAAGAATGCTTAGCATCGATACCAACATCATCGATTAGGTCATCCATAATTTCTTCAAGATTGCCGCAGGAATGCAGCAGGTATGGCAAGCCGTGTTTATGTGCAATCTCGGCACACTTCTTGTGCTAGGGAAGTATATTCCTGCGTAAAAAGTCAGGGCTGAGCACCGTTGATGTCTGATACCCCATATCGTCGCTGCCCCAGACAACTTTGTTACATGAGAAATCACAGTAGGCCTTTGTCAGCTCAACATAAAATTGTCCGACACGTTCACAGACCGCTTCAACCAGTTCCAAGTCATCGAAAAGCTTAAGGCAGAGCGTTTCATATCCAAACAGCCATGTTACAATCTCCAGTATATGCGCCGTGAGGTCGTAACAGCCCATATTCTCCGGAAGATTTTTATCGAGCCATTCGAGCTTGCTGAAGTCCACATTTGAAACTCTTGGCCAGGGGTATTTCTCAAAATCTTCCCACGACTGAACCGGCCCGGTATGTTCGTCGGTCCAGTTACGCTCGTCTCGCTTTTGAGTAGTTGTGCCGGTCGTATCCTCCGTCGCCAGCCTGGGCAGTGTCCAAAGCCAATCACTTCCAATGTCGATGCGAAATACATCATATCCTAAAAAACGATGAAGCTCTATCTCTCGGCTGACATCTGTGAATTCTGACCTACTGTCAATTTTTGCTCCAATCTCAAATCTTTCGCAGATTGCCTGCTTTATTTCCTCATCCAAAAATAATTCGATATTGTGAACTCTTTTTGGCATAGAGCTTCGCCGAATAACCGCCAAAAGCTCTTCAATATCCGGCTTAATCCTGAATTCCGCCATAATTCCATCCCACGACTATTTTTTGCCGCATAAGAATTTACATACTACGACAACCAGCCGTAGCAAGTATCTTGCTTTCATAGTTTTTTCGTGATTAACCTTGGCCTTTGTACTTGTTGCGGAATTCCTTGGGCGTTATCCCCTTTTGGCTACGAAAATATCTTGAAATATGATTGACATCAGGAAAACCAAGCGAAAGGGCTATTCTAGTTATCGAAATATCTGTTTCCAGCAATAGCTTTGCAATTAGTTCGGTTCTGTAACGTTTAATTTCTCGGTAGATTGATCTGCCAAGGTGTTTTTTGAATCGGTATTCTAATACCCTTCGAGATACATATACCGCATCGATAACATCATCGACATTAATAGGTTTATTGGAGTTTTCTCTGATAAACCTTACTGCATTGGCTGTTTCTGCGTCATTGATGGCAAGAATGTTTGTAGATTGCCTTGTAACAACATTAGTAGGTTCTATAGTTATAGTGTGTTGCCTGTGATGCGTGTTCTCACCCGCCATTAGCTCTTTAAGCCGTTCAGCAGCTTCGTATCCAGCTTTTTCTGTGTTGAGATTAATACTGGAAAGCGGTGTTTGTGCCATTTCACAGATAAGTTGATTGTTGTCCACGCCAAGTATCGCTACATTTTCCGGCACGCTTAGTCCACGTGTTTTGCAGGCCTCCATAATACTCCTGCTGCGCTCGTCGTTACAACAGAAAATACCTATGGGTTTTGACAGAGAATCCAGCCAGTCACATAATACCTGAAATTCTTTGCTCCACGAGTTTATTTTGTTCTTCGGCTTGAAAGTGTAAACCTTGTGCCCAGCCGATGTAAGTGTTTTTGAAAACGCACTCTGGCGTCTTTCCGACCAGAACATATTTCTGAATCCACAGTAAGCATAATAATTAAATCCACATTCCATCAGGTGTTTTGCTGCTAATCTGCCAATGGCTTTGTCGTTTGGTATTATATCGATTACGTTCGGAAAACTTGCCGACGGTTCAGTGACTGTTCTCACGACTATAATGGGTATGCGAGAAGAAAAGCGTTCTGAAATTTTCGTCGTGTCACATACTATCATTCCAGATAGCTCGTCTTTGATTTTGTTCAGGATTTGTTCCTGTTTTCCCGATTTCAGGTACGATGGTGGTGTAAAATAGAATACCCACGGTCCATGAAGCCGGGCAAACTTGCTTACTCCCAACAAAAAGTTTCTGTTGCTTGAGGTGTTTGGTTCTATCAAAATAGCGATTTTTGGAATCCTATCGTACATAGAGCTTTAAGAAAATCGCAAATCTATAAATACAACTCATCTTTTCCTCAATCTATTGTAAATCAAGTTACGATGTCAAGCCATTTTCGCAAACTGGTGAATAAAAATCACTATATGGTGTTGATTGGTATGCGCATCTTTCTATAATGGAGTTTAGTAAGTTTGTGATTTTTAAAGACTTAAATGCATTGTTGTGTTATGGAAAGTTAGTATTCTTGTACTATGGAGTGAATATATGCTAATGCACTGGGATATAGCAGTCATCGTGGCCTACTTTGTTTTAGTAACTCTGGCGGGATTGTATTTCTCCAAAAGAGCAGCACATTCTTTAGATGACTATTTTCTGGGAGCCAAGACGATACCGTGGTTTTTGCTGGGCGTTTCAGGAATGGCTACCTACCTTGATATGTCCGGCACTATGCTGCAATCGTCATTTTTCTATATGCTCGGGGCCAAGGGCTATCTTGTAGCTTTCAGGGGAGCGGTTGCTTTGTCGCTGGCGTTTCTTATGATATTTATGGCAAAATGGATGAGACGCAGCGAAGTGATGACAAATGCGGAATGGATGGCTTTCAGGTTTGGTAATGGTAGGGACGGCTCTATAGCCAGGTTGCTTTCAGCAATTTCTACAATAGTGCTGGCTGTGGTCTGTATAGCGTACTTCTTTGTCGGCTCAGGCAAGTTTCTTTCGATATATTTGCCTTTTCTTAGTCCAAATGGCGCAGCTATTCTATTTTTTGGGATTGTAATGTTTTATACAGTAGCGTCAGGTTTTTATGGAGTGGTTTACACCGACCTTCTTCAAAGTATTTTGATAATTGTGGTTATCGGTTTCGTGAGCGTAACAGCTATTTCAACTGGGACGCCGGAATATTTTGAGAAGTTTTCTACGCCCGAATGGCATAAGCTTATACCAACTTCTATGGCGATGGATATGCCGGCGGGCTATGAAAATATGAAATTTATCTTACTGTTAGTGCTTTTCTGGATTCTCGCAAATGTCTTTCAGGGATTTGCCGGGCCGTTTGATGCCTGGAGCAGCCAGAGATATTATGCCGCCAAAGATGAAAGAGAAAGTTCACTGGTTGCCTGCCAGTGGATAATACTCTTTAGTTTGAGATTTCTCTTGATGATGAGTGTTGGCGTCTTGGCGATTGGTATCGTTGATAAAGTAGCAGAGCCTGAAATGGCGCTTAATGCTGTTATAGAAAACTATTTTCCAGTTGGATTGAAAGGTGTATTTATTGCAGCATTGATAGCGGCTGGGATGTCAACTTTGGATTCAACGGTAAATTCTTCTGCTGCTTATTTTGTAAAAGATATCTACAAAGCACATCTTCGTCCGACGGCCGACAATGCTCATCTTGTTAAAGTTAGTTATATTGCGACGTCTGGCTTTATGATTCTTGGTATTATTCTTGGCTGGAATATTCCGAATATCAATTCTATATGGGCATGGATAGTTATGGGGCTTATAACCGGTATGCTTGCGCCGAATATACTCAAATGGTACTGGTGGCGGTTTAACGGAGTTGGTTATGCTTTTGGAATGGCCTCCGGTTTGATAAGTGCGGTCATACATAGAATGGCATTTGGAGATGTACCGGAATATATTACTTTTACTTTTGTTATTGTTTTTTCAAGCATTGGAACAATTATTGGAACATTTTTTGGCAAGCCGACAAATATGGAAACCCTGTTGAATTTTTACAGGAAAACCAAACCGCTTGGTCTTTGGGGACCTGTTAAGAGATTGTGCGACAAAGAGTTTTTAAATGATGTATCGAGAGAAAATAAACGTGACCTGTTATTGCTGTTGCCGGCTTGCATCTGGCAGGTGTTGTTGTTCTGGATAATGACTGCTTTCATAATTAAAAAATGGGTTTCTTTCGGTGTTTCATCTGTAGTTTTCATTTTGCTGTCGCTGGTTTTATACAAGTACTGGTATAAAAATTTGAAACGCGTAAACAATATGGATACTACATCGTCTGATAATGAATTTATTTTGCACGAAACAATTTTGGAGAAATAAAGAAATGCGTGGTGGTTCTAAAAGATATTTTAAAGTACATCCTTGGAAAATAATTGAAGATAAGTTTTGTCTTGAGAGCAACGAGATATCAGAATCTGTTTTTTCCCTCGGCAATGAATATATGGGGACGCGAGGTCTTTTTGAAGAAGGCATTTCAACCAATAGTGTTGAGAATTGCTTTATCGGTGGCATATATGCTAAAGAGGCGCAGAGTTACGGCTGGAAACGAAAAGGTTTTGCGAATTATTCCAATGCTATGGTCAATACTACCAACTGGTTGAGAATAACCATTGAAGTCGGTGGTGAGAAATTCAATATGCAGAGGTCTAATTTCAGGGAATATAGCCGCGAACTTGATATGAAAAACGGACTGTTGCGGAGGCAACTGATATTTGTTACCCGCCACGGTGAACAGACACAATTAAGCTGGGAGAGGTTGATATCGCGTTCAGACAGGCATATCGGTGCGATAAGACTGAGTCTCAAAGCGTTAAATCATCAAAGCCCGGTTAAACTTGGTTTTATTCTTGACAGCGTTCACGAAAATCGCACATGTTTTAATAACGTGACTCACTGTCGAATGACCGAGGGCAAGGCCGACACTGAACAGATATATCTGTTGATAAATGTTGCCACAAGCGGACAGTATTATATCCATCGGATGGCTGTTGGGTATCCGGATAACGTCGAGTTTGAAAAGAAATACGTTGAAAAAGACAGATATGTGGCCTGCAATGTGAGATTTACCCCTAAACGCGGCGTGACATATAATTTTGATAAGGTTGTTTCGGTTTGGACCAGCCGAGATGCCGGTTACCCCTATGGTATGATTCCGAAGGAAAGCGATGTTACGGTTATAAGCAAAGACAGGGAAAAAGAGGTGGTTGAATATCTGATAACAAAAAGCAGAGATTGCCTAAAAAGCTGGTTAGACAAAGCCAGACCGCAGCAACGGGTTTCTGTTACCACCGATGCCCCCGGTGCTCTGCTGGAGGAGTCGTATGTTTCTGAACATTTTTCATCAGGCAGCAAACGGCATAATAGTGATAATCAAGAGCTGTCTGAAAATGAGGGGGGCGGACTCTACGAACTCATAAAAACCGAGCATATTAGGAAAATCGCAGAGTTTTGGGATACGGTTGATATAGAGATAGAAGGCGCCGAAGAGGCCCAGCAGGGTATTCGTTATTGTATGTTTCAACTGTCCAATGCTTACAGTGGCCATGATGAGTATCTAAATGTTGGCCCTAAAGGGTACACAGGAGAGCACTACTGGGGCAGGGCTTTCTGGGATAGTGAGAGCTATTGCATACCGTTTTACCTTTTTACTAATCCGGATGCTGCCAGAAAGCTGATAGAATACCGATATAACACGCTCGACGCCGCCAGAGATAGAGCAGCATTGTTCGGTTATAACGGTGCGATGTATCCCATAACCACTATAGACGGCACCGAAGATTTAAATTATTGGGAGTATTCTTTCTGTGAAATCCACGTCAATTCCATAGTCCCATATGTTGTGTATTTATACGACCATATTGTCGGAGATAAGGAATTCCTCTACAGCAAAGGGATTGAAATACTTATCGAGGTCGCTCGCTTCTGGGCGAGCAGGGGTAAGTTTATACCTTACAGGAACGGCTTTGGCATCAACCGTGTAATCGGGCCAGACGAATGGCAGCAGTTTGTGAACAATAATTTCTACACGAACTATATGGCTAAATGGGTTTTTGAATATGCGGCGCAGGTCTTAGAAGAGATGAAACGGCAAAGCCCCAATAAACTTGATGCAGTGGTTGAGAAACTCGGGTTCGATTTCGCTGAAATGGATAAATGGAAAAAGGCCGCTGATAAAATGATACTGAATTATGACCCTGAGATGGACGTTTTTGTGCAGGATGATATGTTCCTGTCGCTCGATCCGATGTGCAGAGAGGAACTTGATTGGGACAGGGATATTCCAATCGAGAGCAAGTGGACAATCGACAGATATCTCAAGACACAACTGCTTAAACAGCCGGATGTTCTGTTGCTGATGTTTCTGTTCAGAGAGAGATTTACGCAAAAGCAGAAATTAAGGAATTATCGTTTTTATGAGCAAAGGACTGCTCATGGCTCATCGCTTTCGCCCTGCATACACTCTATCATAGCTTCTGACATTGGAGTACATCACCAGGCCTATGATTATTACCTTTGGGCATCGAGACTTGACTTGGAAAATTCCAATAACAATACCCATGAGGGACTTCATATTTCTTCTATGGCTGGCAGTTGGCTCAATGTGGTATGCGGCTTCGGGGGTATGAAGTACGGAGGGGTTGTTCCTGAATTTGCTCCCATTCTGCCTGAGAAATGGCACCGCTATTCATTCAAACTAAATTATGCAGGCAGTATCATCAGGATATCAGTCTCAAGAGGAAATTTACACTACCGCCTTATTAGCGGCAAGAGTGTAAAAGCAAAAATATATGACCAGGAAGTCATATTTGAAGGTGAAGAAAAAGAGATGGTAATGCCGGAGAATTGCTATGTTTTCAGAAAAGCAGAGGCCGTTATCTTTGACCTTGACGGCGTGATAGTAGATACTGCCAGATACCATTATCAGGCGTGGAAGGCCATCGCAGATGAAGAAGGGATATATTTTGACGAGGTGATAAATGAACGTTTGAAAGGTGTGAGCAGGATGGGTAGTCTACAAATCATAATGGAGAAAAGTCAGCGACACTATACACAGCAGCAATTGCAAAAATTGGCGGCTAAGAAGAATAGTTTGTATGTTCGCATGCTTGATTCGCTGGGGCCGGAGGATATTCTTCCGGGCATCAGTGAGCTTATAGATTCCTTAAAAGATAAAGGCCTAAAAATAGCGCTTTGCTCAGCAAGCAAGAACGTTAATAAAATCTTAGACAAACTCAAAATCCGAGATTTCTTCGATGTAGTAATTACCGGTTCGGATATCTGTAAGAGCAAGCCCGACCCCGAGGGTTTCAATCTTGCTGCACAGAAGCTTGGTGTTGATAATAAGAGTTGCGTAGTTGTAGAGGATGCTTTCGCCGGCATAGAGGCCGCCAAAAATGCTGGTATGAAATCCGTTGGAATAGGCGATAAATGCAAACTTTACAACGCGGATTACGTGTTATCTTCAACCTCTTTGTTGTCGTTGAGTACTATATTACATCTATATTAAGGAGATTGTG
>QNBZ01000030.1 GCA_003644295.1 Planctomycetota bacterium | reverse complement strand
GGGAATCCATAGGTTTATATATGTACTGGATGCCTGCTTTCGCAGGCATGACACAATAATTGATTGTCTGTCAAAAAGCGCATTTACTTAGTCCAATTGGTATAAGAGAGTAAAAATAGTAAAAAAATAGCGGATAGTGAAACTATACCCTATCCGCTATTTTCTATACCCTGTAAAATTACCAGGCAAAGTGAGCAAAGGCCTTATTTGCCTCTGCCATTCTGTGGATGTTTTCTCGTGTGGTCATTGCACCACCGCGACCGTTATAAGCGTCTATCAACTCTGAAGCCAGCCGCTCACGCATAGGCATGCCTTTTTTGCTCCTGGCAGAGGCCAATATCCAGCGAAAAGCCAGTGACTGCTGTCGCTTTGAGCTTACCTGCATTGGAACCTGATAACTGGCACCGCCAACACGTTTGCTGCGAACTTCAAGAATTGGTTTTACATTATTAACCGCCTTCTCAAAGACCTCAAGCGGGCTGGCATCCTTAATTTTTTTGGATATAATGTCCATAGCGCCATAAAAGACGCTCTGCGCAACACTTTTTTTCCCATCCCACATCAGGCAGTTAACAAACTTCGATACCAGCTTGTTGTCATATACAGGGTCTGGTTTTAATTGCTCACTGGAAGCGGTAAACTTTTTCATTTTCAATTTCCGAGTTTCGATTTGCGATTGATAATCGCAAACCGAAAATTTATTTTGCCTTCTTTGCTCCGTATTTACTTCTGCCCTGTTTCCGGTCGTTCACGCCGGCACAATCAAGAACGCCACGAACAATGTGATAGCGCACACCCGGCAGGTCTCTGACGCGTCCGCCGCGAACAATAACGGTACTGTGTTCCTGGAGATTATGGTCAATGCCGGGTATGTAAGCGGTAACCTCCTTGCCGTTTGTAAGCCGAACACGGGCGATTTTTCGCAGAGCGGAGTTCGGCTTTTTAGGCGTTTGAGTCCTTACAATCAGACAGACGCCTCGCTTCTGCGGCGAACCGCTAATATCGGATACTCGCTTGGCACCCTTGCGTTTCGACCGCGGACGTCTAACCAGTTGATTTATCGTAGGCATAATTCGTATCTCGTATTGCGTATGTCGTATATCGTCATTGCAATCGCAGTGAAGCAATCTTTACTTCTTTTTCCATTTTACAATAATAAATAATCAATTTCTAATTGATACCCAATGCTTCCTTGACAGCAGCATCGGCCTTCGCTTGCTGGTCTTTAATTTCTTCAACCTCCTCAAATCCCTTCGGCAGCGGAGCTTCGACAAGATGCTTGACCTTCATCTCCAGATGCGGCTTAAACGCCGTGCCCGCCGGTATCAGATGCCCGAGGATTACGTTTTCCTTCAGGCCTCGAAGCTGGTCAACTTTACCAGCTAAAGACGCACCGGTCAATACTTTTGTTGTCTCCTGAAAGCTCGCCGCTGCAATAAAGCTCTCCGACCACAGGGATGCTTTGGTTATCCCCAAGAGCAGCGTCTTAGCGGTTGCCGGTTTCGGTTTCCTGCCGGAAGCCGGCTCGCCGCCTATAGCTTCGACCTTTTCGTTGATATTGGCAAGCTCCTCTTTGCTTATAATCTGGCCCTTCTCCAAATCAGAGCAGTCGCCAACATTTGTAATTTTGATACTGTTTGCCAGTCGCTCATTTTCCTTGCGGAAGACAAATTTGTCAACGACCTCGCCCGGCAAAAATGAACTGTCCCCGACCGATTCAATTTCAATCTTCCGCATCATTTGAGAGCAGATAATTTCGATGTGTTTGTCGTTGATATTAACATTCTGCGAACGGTAAACACTCTGAATCTCTGCTGTCAAGTATCTCTGCAATGCTTCTTCGCCTTTAATTCGCAGAATATCGTGTGGCACTAATGGGCCGTCTGTCAGTGTATCGCCGGCTTCGACCATATCACCGGTGTGAACATTCAAATGCCTGTCACGTGGGACATGGTGTTCTTTCTCCATTCCGGATTCGGAGCGAACAATAATTGTCATTTTACCCTTGCGTTTATCGCTCTGCAATTCAACGCGACCGCTAATTTCAGCCATTGCGGCGGGTTCTTTGGGTTTGCGTGCCTCAAAGACCTCGGTAACTCTGGGCAGACCCCCTGTGATATCCTGCGTGCCGCCGGTAGCTCTGGGCTGATGAGCGAGCAATTGGCCTGCCTGTACCTGCTGGCCTTCACCAACCTCAATTCTGGCCCCAGCCGGTAGATAATGAACATCAAGTATCTTTCCGTCTGCATCTTCTACGATAATTTGAGGATGCTTATCGCCTTTATGCTCAATTACCACCGGCCTGCCAAGCTGGCCTTTTCGCTCTTCCTCTATCCGAATTGTCTCGCCTTCGGCAATATCCATAAATCGAATAATCCCGGCCACTTCCGCCAGAATTGGTGTCCGGTGCGGGTCCCAAGAAAACAACACTTTACCTTTTTGAACCATATCTCCGTTATTCACCTGCATAAGCGCACCATACGGGACCTTATACTTTTCAAGCTCACGTCCTTTATGGTCTATAATTGCAACTTCACCACTGCGTTTCAGTACAACTCCCTTTGACCTGACCGGTCTTTTCCGCTTAGATTCTCCATCCTGTGGCTTAGTATCTGTACGGTATGTGCCCCCTTTCCATACGAAAGACCTACCAGGCTCACCAGGGTCTTCAACAATACCTAAATTTCTAAACTCAACCTTCCCATCAGAGTCGGCTTTCTGGCCGCTTTCAAGAATAGCCCTTTCCGCAATACCCCCGGTATGGAATGTACGCAGGGTCAACTGGGTTCCAGGTTCTCCTATGGACTGTGCGGCTATGATACCAACCGCTGAGCCCTCTTCGACCAACTGGCTGGTGCTCATATCCCATCCGTAACACTTTGCGCAAATTCCAATCGGACTGTCGCAGGTCAACGGGCTTCTGACTCTAACGGCGTCGAGGCCGAGCGCTTCAATCTTTTCGGCTGCTTCAGGGGTTATAACCTCGTTCTCGCGAACAATCATTTCGTCAGTAATAGGATTGCGAATATTGTCTCTGGCTGTTCTGCCAATGATAAGCTGGGAAAGCGGTACATCAATTTGCTCGCCGCTGACTACCGTACTTTTGGTAATCCCCTGCAAAGTGCCGCAGTCGTGCTCGGTAACAATTATATTTTGCGCCACATCGATAAGCTTGCGTGTGAGATAACCGGAATTGGCCGTTTTCAGGGCCGTATCAGCCAGCCCTTTGCGAGCTCCGTGGGTAGAACTGAAGTACTCGAGAACAGTCAAACCCTCTCTGAAGTTCGACTTAATCGGCGTTTCAATAATTTCACCGCTGGGCTTAGCCATTAACGCTCGCATACCCGCTAATTGTTGAATTTGGTCAATACTGCCTCTTGCGCCGGAAGCACTCATAAGGTATATTGGATTTAAGTATGGAGTGCCATCATCCTTAGTATCTTCTTTGAGACCCAACATCATTTCGCTAGTAACCGCCACTCGTGCATGCGTCCAGGCATCGATAACCTGGTTATACCTTTCGCCCTCCGTCAAAACTCCCGCCTGATAGTTCTTAAGGATTTTTTTGACCTTACTTTCCGTTTCGTCGATAATATCTTGTTTCTTCGCCGGTATCTTCAAGTCCGTAATGCCAAAGCTCATTCCCGCAAGTGTAGCATGCTTGAAACCCAAATCTTTTATTTTATCAAGCAGCTCAACCGTCTCGGCGCTGCCGGCGTACCTGAAACAATCGCTAATTACCCGGCTCAACCACTTCTGCGACATCGTCAGATTGTAGAACGGCATTTCATCGTAAAGTATGTCGTTGAATATACATCTGCCCACAGTCGTCTCAATCACCTGATATTGCCGCCCTTTACTGCGACTCGACTCTTCGAGTTCTGCTGCCGATTCCACATCCTGGGTTTGAGTACCATTTTCTGTAACAACCTTCTTGGACTTGTCAATCCGCACTTTTATCTTCGCGTGCAGAGCAACTTTGCCCATCTCGTAGGCCATTATCGCCTCGAAAGTGTCTCGAAATACCATCCCCTGCCATTTTTCAACCGAACTTGCATTAGTCAAATAATAGTTTCCCATCACCATATCCTGAGACGGCCCGACCATCGGAGAGCCGTTTGCCGGCGAGAAAATATTACTGGTGGTCATCATCAAAGCGTGCGCCTCGGCCTGGGCTTCAATGCTTAACGGCAAATGCACCGCCATCTGGTCGCCGTCAAAGTCGGCGTTGAATCCCTTACAGGCTAATGGATGAAGCATAATTGCATTGCCTTCCACTAATACCGGCTCAAAGGCCTGAACGCCCATTCGATGCAGAGTCGGAGCACGATTGAGTAAAACGGGATGCTGATGAATTACTTCGTCCAGAATGTCCCAGACCTGCTCATCTCGCCTCTCAATCATTCTCTTTGCGCTTTTAATCGTATCAGCAAGACCGTGCTGTTTCAGTTTTCGAATAATAAACGGCTGATACAATTCCAGAGCAATCTTTTTCGGCAAGCCACATTGGTGGAGTTTCAGATTTGGCCCTACCACAATCACCGAACGAGCCGAGTAATCTACTCGTTTTCCGAGCAGGTTTTCCCTGAAACGCCCCTGCTTTCCCTTAATCATATCGGTCAAGCTTTTGAGTGGCCGATTATTCGAGCCGAGTACAGGCCTTCGACATCGACTATTGTCAAATAGTGAATCGACTGCCTGCTGAAGCATTCTTTTTTCATTTCGGATAATCACTTCTGGAGCGTTGAGGTCTATGAGCTTTTTCAAGCGGTTGTTTCGATTGATAATTCTTCTGTAAAGGTCATTAAGGTCGCTGGTTGCAAAGTTACCGCTTTCCAGAAGGACGAGCGGCCGCAAATCCGGGGGGATAACGGGAACAACTTCAACTATCATCCACTCCGGCTTGTTGCTACTGCTTCTGATTGCGTCCACCGTCTTGAGACGCTTCGTGAGGTCTTTTGTCTTCTGAACGCTGCTGGTCTTGGCTATGGCTGTTCTTAATTCACTGCTCAAGACATCCAAGTCAAGATTTGCCAATAACGCCCTGATGGCTTCGGCGCCCATCAATGCCTTGAATGAATTGCCGTATTTGTTTGACGCCTCACGGAACTCCTCTTCACTAAGCAGTTGACCTGACTTCAACGGGCTTTGTCCGGGGTCTGTAACAACATAATCCTGAAAATATATTATTTTCTCCAAATCCGCCGATTTCATCGCCAGAAGCGTGCCGAGATGATTTGGTATGGCTTTGAAAAACCATATATGCACCACCGGCGCCGCAAGATTTATATGCCCCATTCGCTTGCGGCGAACCCGACTATGAGTAACTTTGACGCCACATCGGTCACAAATTATACCCTTAAACTTTGTACCTTTATATTTTCCACATGCACATTCCCAGTCCCGCTCCGGCCCAAAAATTCGTTCGCAGAACAATCCGTCCTTTTCCGGACGATAAGTTCGGTAGTTGATGGTCTCGGGTTTGCGCACCTCACCAAAAGACCAACTGCGAATATCATTCGGACTGGCCAGGGTAATCTTAACAGAACCGTAATCGTTAATGCGGTCGTAAATATTTCCTAACATTTCGAACCTTGCCTCGTATTATAAAGCGCCACTTCCAAGCCGTTTCTTTTCAAGCTGGATATTTAATCCCAATCCTCTTATCTCATTACACAATACATCAAAAGACAGCGGTGTACCCGCTTCAAGAGAGTTTTGTCCTTTGACCATTGATTCATAGATTTTCGTTCGCCCTTCAACATCATCACTTTTTACAGTCAACATTTCCTGAAGGGTATAAGCGGCTCCATAACCCTCCAAAGCCCAGACTTCCATTTCGCCAAACCTCTGCCCGCCGGTTCTGGCCTTGCCGCCCAGTGGCTGCTGGGTAATTAAGCTGTAAGGCCCGGTCGCTCTGGCGTGAATCTTGTCGTCAACAAGATGATGCAGTTTCATCATATAGATGTATCCGATGGTCGCCTTCTGGTCGAACGGCTCACCCGTCCTGCCATCGTACAATTGTGTCTTCAGCGTTTTCGGGACATTCACAAAAAACTCATCGGCAGGCGGTGCCTGCTTATTTTCTTCAAGCTCGGCTGCCCGCCGCCTCATAAGTTCATTCGCTTCTTCAGTCAGCGCTCTAATATCATCTTCAGTAGCGCCGTCGAAAACCGGCGTAACAGCATTAAAGCCCAGCACCTTGGCCACCCAGCCGAGATGAGTTTCGAGTATCTGGCCGACGTTCATTCTGCTCGGCACGCCGAGTGGATTCAGCAGTATATCCAAAGCAGTGCCGTCCTCCAAAAACGGCATATCCTCTTCCGGCATAATCTTGGCGATAACACCCTTGTTACCGTGCCGGCCCGCCATCTTATCACCAATTGACAACGTCCTTTTAGCCGCTACATAAATCTTTACCATTTGCAGTACGCCACTTGGAAGCTCATCACCGTGTTTTAAGCTCTCAATCCTGTGTTTCTTTTCCTGCTGAATTTCCACAATCTTTTCCCAGAACTTATCCACGATTTTCTGAACATCTCCTCTTACCGCAGCTGGCCTGACCCACTTAATATCAAAGTTCTCTATCTGCTCATAAACAACCTCATCATCGGCACTGACGCCGACCTTCTGACGCGTGGACGGGTCAACAATATTGACGTCAAACTTTTTATGGATGGCTTCGGTCATCTGTCTGAATATGACACACTCTTTGGCTTTCATCTGCTTTTCATACTGCTTTATCTGGGCTTTGAGTGTTTTCTTTTGCTCATCGCCGCCAGCCCCGCGTCTGGTAAATCGTTCGGTCTTTATCACCACTCCTTCATACCCGCTTGGCAGTTCCAGCGAGTCATTTTTGACATCTTCACCGGCTCTGCCGAATATGGCGTGTAGGAGTTTTTCTTCAGGTGTCAGTTCCGTTTTGCTCTTTGGCACTACCTTTCCTACGAGAATATCACCAGGATAAACCCTGGTTCCTTCACGGACTACGCCGTGTTCATCAAGATTTCGCAGCGCCTTCTCGCTAACGTTTGGAATATCACGGGTGAACTCTTCCTTGCCGAGCCGGGTCTCGCGAACCTCCGCAGTGAACTCATCTATGTGAATGCTTGTAAAGCTGTCGTTTTTGCAGAGCTTTTCACTGACGATAATCGCATCCTCAAAATTGAAGCCATCAAAAGAAACAAATCCTACAAGAACATTTCTACCGAGAGCCAGTATACCATCAGCCGTACCTCCGCCATCTGCTATAATCTCGCCTTTCTCAACCTTCTGTCCAATTGCGACAATGGGCTTTTGATTAAGACAGGTTCTTTCGTTCAACCCGACAAACTTTTTAAGCTCATATTCATCTCCTTGGTCAATCACTATCCTTGTAGCATCGACATCGGTAACAACACCGCTGTTTTCTGCCCGGACTACCATACTGGAGTTTTGTGCTACGACCTGTTCGATACCCGTGCCGACCAAAGGTCTCTGTGCCCTCATCAGCGGAACCGCCTGTCTCTGCATATTCGAGCCCATCAAAGCTCGGTTTGCGTCATCGTGTTCAAGGAATGGAATCAACGCCGCCGATATCCCGACCGTCTGTTTCGGTGAAACATCTACGTAGTTCACTTCTTCGCTCGATACCTGTGCCAACTCACCGCCCTTCATCGCCAAAACCGTACCGGCACGAAGTTTCCCTGTCTGCTGGTCAACAGTCCCCGGGGCTGCAATAACCGCCTGCATATCCTCATCAGCCCGCAAATAGTCCACCTCGTTGGTAACCTTACCGTTTCGCACTTTACGATACGGCGTCAGCAGAAACCCGTACACATCTACCGCCGCAAATATCGCCAACGAGCTTATGAGCCCGATATTGGTACCTTCCGGCGTTTCAATCGGACAGATTCTGCCGTAGTGGCTGATATGTACATCGCGTACTTCGAACCCTGCCCGTCTTCTGTTGAGACCGCCGGGCCCGAGTGCTGACAAACGTCTTTCATGTGTCAATTGACTTAAAGCGTTTGTCTGGTCGACAATTTGGCTGAGTTCACCTCGTCCAAAGAAATAGTTGATACTGCTGGCAACGCTCTTTGAGTTGACCAAATCAGCGATGCGTACCGGCTCATCAGCGTCATTTCTTACACTCATTCGTTCTTGAACGGTTTTGCGAAGTTTGAGCAGCCCTTTTCTGATTTCATCAGCAGCCAGTTCATCAATAGTCCGTAGTCTTCTGTTTCCGAGGTGGTCGATGTCATCGATTTGTCCTTGATTGTTTCGCAGTGCTATGATGTATTTGAATGTGTTGAAGAAATCATCGGCAGAAAGGGTCATGTCGTTTTCTGATTTTGTTTGTCCGAATTTACGATTAAGCCGGAACCTGCCGACTTTGCCCAGCCGATAGCGATTTGTATCGAAAAATTTCTCCTCGAAGAATGTCTTCGCCTTTTCGGCGTTCGGCGGATTGCCGGGCCTTAACCTCATATAAAATTTTAACAACGCCTGCTCGTGGTTCTGGCAATCATCCTCTGCAAGAGTGTTCAGAATCAGCGCATCGCGAACATCCTCGATAACTTCGACCTTCTTGATTTTACTTTGCTGGATTAAAGAGAGTTTGTCGCCGATTTGCGCGCCGGCTTTCACTATTATTTCGCCGCTGTCGGTATCCACTATTGGCCCAACCGCCCACATAGCAGGTGTGAGTTTGTTCACGCTGACGGTCTTCGTATCGTAGAATTTGCGAATAATCTGTTCGGTCGAACTGAAATCCTCCGAAATCGCTCTCAGAAGAATAGTAGCAGGTATCTTGCTGGACTGGTCGATTTTGACAACCAAAACATCCTTGCGCGTAGTGGCTATCTCTATCCAACTGCCCCTTTCCGGTATGATTCTGCCGCCGTGGAGGACTCTGTCGCCTTCTTTGCTCTCGATAAGAAAATCAACGCCCGGACTTCGGTGCAGTTGACTTACAATCACACGCTCGGCACCATTGATGATAAATTCACCCCCGCCTATCATAATGGGAATCTCTCCGAGATATATCGACTGTTCAGCTAAATTCTCACCATCTTTGTTCCGCATTCTGCAGCAAATCTTCAGCGGATAGCCATAAGTCAACCGCAACTGTCTGCATTTAGTAACCGTATAACGCGGGCTTTCAAGCTCATAGTAGAGATACTCCAGAGACATCTTTTTATCATAACTTTCAATAGGGAATACCTCACGGAAAAGCGCTTCCAGTCCCTGGCACTTCCTTTGCATCGGTGCTACATCCGGCTGCAAAAAACGCTTGTAACTTTTTTTGTTCATTTCCACAAGGTCCGGAATCTTAACCGCATCACGAACCTTGCCGAAATTGCGAACGGCTTGTGTACCCATTTTACACTCCCATAATCAGCGGACAGCGTTTAGCGTGCAGTCATTCTTTTTCTGTACGCTATACGCTAACTTATTTCTACTACCGCACCGACAGCTTCGAGCTGCTTTTTGGCAGCTTCAGCATCTTCTTTGCTCAGCCCTTCTTTGACCGGCTTGGGAGCATTGTCAACCAGGTCCTTGGCTTCCTTCAATCCCAACCCTGTCAAAGCCCTCACTTCCTTAATCACCTGAATTTTTTTATCGCCGAACTCTTTGAGGATTACATCAAAGCTGGTTTTCTCTTCCGGCTCTTCGGCTGCCCCTGCCGCCGCTGCGGGGCCAGCCATCATAACGGCGCCGCCAGCAGCCGGCTCGATACCATACTCATCCTTGAGATAATCGCCAAGCTCCTTGGCCTGCATCAATGTCAGCGCAACTATCTTGTCGCCCAGCTTTTTAATTTCGCTGCTCCATTTCTTTGCTTTT
>QNBZ01000029.1 GCA_003644295.1 Planctomycetota bacterium | reverse complement strand
TTAACTTGACTGACTTTTTAGTTGTCATGCTGAGCGAAGCGAAGCATCTGGCTTTACGACAGAGTTAAACCGTACTTTAACTGTGAGATTCTTCACTACGTTCAGAATGACAGGGCCTGTATGCTTTTACTATAGCAACATTTATACAAAAGTCGGTCAAGTTGAGTTTGTTACAATGCTCATACTTTTGGCAGATTTGTCTTTCATTTTTGCCACAACTGGATACCTGCTTCCGCGTTCATCAATGTTAAGATGTTTGTAGCCCATTGTGCTGCTTCATTAATAGAGTATTATTTTGGCAAAACACTCTATCGGAAACAGCCACAATAGGCATTCTTTTCTACTTTCCAAAGCTTACCACTACTGCTACAATAATCTGCGTTGTTGCGGAATATAGGGCAATGCTGGAGAGCAACCAGAGCACCGCAGGCGGATTCAAACTTTTTAGGAAATGTCAGAATATTATGAAAAGTTACAGAAAAGAGTTGTGGTTCAATACAAAGCACCGGCGGGAGTTTATCAATATCACGCCGCAGGTTGAAGAATGTCTGGCCGAGAGCGGCGTCAAGGAAGGCCTGCTGCTCTGCAATGCGATGCACATTACAGCCAGCATTTTTATCAATGATGACGAGCCCGGCCTGCATCAGGATTTTGAAACACTGCTGGAAAAATTAGCTCCCGAAAAGCCATATTCGCAGTACCACCATAACGGCTTCGAGGACAACGCCGATGCGCACCTGAAACGCACCATAATGGGCAGAGAAGTGGTGGTTGCTATTACCAACGGCAAATTAGACTTCGGGCCGTGGGAACAAATATTTTACGGCGAATTCGACGGCAAAAGAAAAAAAAGAGTCCTCGTAAAAATCATAGGAGAATAAAAATGTTTCGCAGGAATTGCTCGATTGTAAAAACCATCGCAGCGTTGATATGTGTATTCGCCGTCGGTAGCTTTGCGAAGATAACCAAAGGCCCTTTCCTGCTGCGAGTAGAGCCGAATCGAGTGGCGCTGATGTGGGAAACTGATACCGAAGGGCATGGGAAATTGTCCTACGGAAAAGCTGAAAAGCTCAAACTTGAAAAGTATGTTGTTACTTCGCCGGAAAAGGTCGAATACGAAATTCAAAAAGACCCGAATGCTACTGTCAAAAGAACATTCTTTATCCATAAACTCTGGCTCGAAAATCTGGAGCCGGGCCGGCTTTACAGTTACCGTATCGACGCTCCTGTGCCGTCAAGTATAATGCACAGCTTTCGCACTCAAGCTGCTGACAGCAACGAGGTGAGTTTTATTGTTTATGGCGACAGCCGGACCAATCCCGACATTCACCGAAAGTTGGTCGAATTGATGATGGGCAAAAAGGTTGACTTTATTGTCAACACCGGCGACCTCGTAAGCAGTGGCGATGATTATCAGCAGTGGGGCCCGCAATTCTTTGAGCCGTTAAAAGGTTTGGCCGAGGCCATTCCCGTCTATATTGCCAAAGGCAATCACGAAGGCAACAACGGCAACTTTGAAAAACTGCTGATTCCGCCCGGACTGAAAAACAACTACGGTTTCAGCTATGGCCCGCTGCACTATTTCTGCGCCGATAATGTTTCCACCGGTGTGAAAACGAAAGAAGTTCTGGACGCTATCGCTGCCGATGTACGGGCAAGCAAGGCCAAATGGAAATTCGTAAGCTATCATATACCGAGCGTTAATTTTGGCGGACACTGGTCGAACTGGGGCTGGCCTGAGGTCTTTACTGTTCTTGCTGAAGCGGGTGTTGATTTTGTCGTAACGGGTCATTCACATCAATACGAGCGGTTCAGACCGATAGCCCCGCAGGCAGGGGCACAGGGCAATTTCGTAACTTACATCACATCCGGCGGAGGCGGAGCACCGCTATATAAAGTCAAACCAACTGACTGCCACGGCTGTGCGAAAAAAATACACCACTTCTGCTTATTTCACATCAAGGACAATAAGCTGACTATGGATGCAATAGATATTGATGGCAATATAATCGACCATCTCGAAGTATCCAAAACCAACGGCAAATTAGACAAAAAGTATCTGCTGAAAGCAATATCAGTAGATGAAGTTAATCACTGTAGAACTATTAACTATTCTGCTGGTCGTTGATAATTTGTTTCAGATTGTACTGGGCGAGGGCGTCTCGCTGTGATTGAGTTATCCGCTTCAGAGAGTTCGACTGCTGTGTCGTCGCTTGCGCAAGTCCTACACTGGCTACGGCCTCGGCAATATCAGACAATTTTATATTCGCCGGCTCCTGAGCTGGAATAAAGCCGACCTTTGGCTCAGATGTTTTTACTATAATCCCGCAGTCAACCAGATGGTCAAGGATTTTTTCGTTGAACTCGGCAGGGATATTCAATTTACTGGAGACAACTTCCGCCTCGACCGGCGCATCGTTGGCCTCGAACGCAGCGGCGATTTCCCTGACAATGTTGATAACCGTAAAATCGTTGGCTATGAAGTACTCTTCTGTTTTTTTCGCAGCGGCAATCTCGGCGGCATCGAGCGTCTTCAAATGCTGAGTGGTGAACGTCAACTGAAGTCCGAACAGTACTATAACCCACGTGATATAAATCCAGAACACCCCAAGCGGTATAAGGCCCAACACGCCATAAACCTGACTGTACGGAATGAACTTCGTAACATAAACGCCGAAGCCCCACTTGGCGAACGCCCATACCAAAGCGGCAACCGCAGCTCCCCAGACGGCAGCTCCGGCCTGAACCCTGGTATTGGGCAAAACAAAGTAGAGAAGGAAAAAAGCAACGACTGCAATGATATAAGACAATACCGCCGGCGCAACGTTAAGGGTTTTTTGTATTTCTCCCAGAGCGGCGTAACGCGTGCTGACATAAACGCCAACGCTGAGAAGCAACGGCCCAAGCGTCAGCAGCGCCCAATAGTTAATTATTCGGTGCAGAAAATTTCGGCCTTTTCCAACATGCCAGATATTATTGAACGCCCTTTCTATCGTCGAGAGCAGCGCAAGAGCAGCCCAAATCAGAATTATTGCGCTGATTATAGTAATCGAGCCCTTGTTCAGGCCCGTGAAAAAACCGTTGACTATGCTGTCCAGATAATCCGTAAGCATTATATTTTCACCGGGACTTGTTGGGTTGGGGTATTCGATAGTTGTCAGATGAAGCTGCTCATAGACCAGAGTTTGCAGCTTTTCCCCAACATCGCTGTAAGCTGGAAACGACTGGAATATCAGCAGCATTATGATTGCCAGTGGAACAATTCCGAAGATAGTGTGATATGAAAGCGCCGCCGCCTGCTGACCAGCACGGTTCTTCTTTAACAGCCGAGCACAGTGCGACCACAGCTTAATCTGAAAAACCGCAAACTGGCTCGCCTTGCCGAGCTGCGCAGTTGGCGTGGACAAAAGTTTCTTTAACATCGCAATGCCCTTTCAAGTTCTACTTAAGCAGCTTCTCAATACCCTCCAATACCTTTTCTCTTAATTGTTGCTGCAATTGTTCCTCAAGCAGTTTTCCTATGTCGAGTTCCGGCTTATCGAGAGTCCCTTTAAGCGGAAGCGTTATCCTTTCACCGACAGTTTCCCTACCAATTCTTGCCGTTCTGCCAGCTGTAGTATAAGGCAAAATCACCTTCATATCCAAACTTTTATCCAGCCCGATAACGCCGCTGAAATTGACCGGATTGTTGCCGACGTCCATCTGCATATCGTCATACCTGAGAAAACCATTCCGTAAAACAAACTTTGTCGGGTGAATAGTAATATACTGGTCGATACCGGCTGCGCCGGCTAGCGAAAGAATTTGATTAAGCAAATTCGAGGACTGCAAATGCAGCCGGTCGAGCTGAATTGTGCCGACTACTTCGAGGTCGTTTTTGGCAGCTTCGGCCAGCGGTATGGCAAGACGCTCGCAATTAAAATTTCCCACTCCGCTGACGTTAAAAGCATTTGCAAAAACGGGATTAAGATATGCCAGAAGCTGACTCGACATATCATCGTTAATCTGAATATCCTCTGCTATTTGAATAGGCCCCGGCGTTTTTAACAGCGTTGGCTTTCGATTAAAATCGACCTCGCAGGCAAAATTAAATTGGCCGTTATTTACAGTTGTTGAAAATGGTTCAATTTTCAAGATGCCATTTTGCACTCGGATATCCACCTCGGCAGGGCCGAAATGCAGCCCTGAATATTTAGCACTGTCGAAACCTAACCTGCCCTTTGTGCTGAGATTCGCCAGTAGTTTATCTCTCTGCCCCGCAGGATATTCGCTGCTGAAACTGATAAGGTCTTTTCTGCTGCCCGCAAATTCCAGGCCCTTCGGCAGGAACGCCCCTGCAACAGCGCTTACCGCCGACCAGTCGTATTCGCAGTCCGCCCGTCCTTTTAATCTGGTCGTGCCGCCTTTGGTAATTTTCTCAAAGTCGCCTTTAATCTTTATTTGAGGACTGACAACCTGCAGCTTTCTAACGGCAATGGTTTTCTCAGCCGGATTAACCTCAACGTCAAAAACAGCCGAGGCCTCGTTTTGCTCAAAAGGCGTCCGTCCCGGGCAGCTAATCTTCAGATTTTCAGCCAGCGCTGAGCCGACGGCGTTAATCAAATCCTGTTTGACGGATACCGTGCCTTTGCTGGAAAGCTCACCTGCTATTCTGCATTGGCCTATGTCAATGAATTGGCCCAACTCAGACTGTAGCTTTGCCAGGTCGGCCTTTCCGTTGTATTTGAGTTGTTCCACTCTGCCGCTGCAGTTGACCGTGGCAAATGAAGCCGACAGGTCTAATTTGTCGATATTTACGCCGGTTTTATCTGATGTTATCCGTGTCTCAATCATCACCGGCTCTGAAAGCGCTATTGTTTTTGTCGCCACAGCCCCAGCCAATCCAACAATGCTTGCCTGGCCAATGATTTTCCTTTGGCCGGCTTCGGTGAACGCATTGATATTACCGCCCAGCCGACCCGAAGTTACCTTTGTGCCTTCTTTGAGCTTGAAAGCATGCGGCATCTGCGACAGCACCGTAGGCAAATCACAGTCGAAACTGCCTTTTAGGTTATAATTAGAATCAGCTTTTGCAAACTGTGCTAACGACTTGAATGTTGTCGGGACAGTTCCACTTGCCCTTGCACTGAGCCAATCGCTGTCAACCTGCAACTTTTCGATGCTTATCAAATCATTCTTGCGGTGAAGCTCCACGGCGGCCTCCAGATAGTCGCTTTTTAACCGGTCGCCTTTTAATTGGCTGACAGCTATATTCAGGTTTTTTCCTTTTAGGATTCCGTCCAGACTTTCAATTTGCCCGTTCTTGATTTCACTTTTTATGTTAGCCGAGACAACTCCTTTCGGCTGAGCTTCAACGCCGGCTAATGCAAAGAGCGGGCATAAAACCCCGATGTTCAAATCATTAACCTCGACGGTTAACTTGCCACTGGTTTCTTTCAGAGTCCAGCCGGTTCGGCGCTTCGGGGTGATTTGACCGTCGGCGTGAATCTTCGATTGTTTATTTTCCTCGACCACCGTCATATCTATATCGAAATTTGTTTGCCGACCCGGCGGACGCAAGTTCAGCCGGGAGTTTATTGCTGTTACTTCAACGGTTTTACTTTGCCGGTCGGTAACCTTCAAACTGCCATTGTTAACAGCAAGGTCGATTCTTCTCAGAGGCAGGACGGCAGCAGTTTTGAGCTTTGAATTATGAGTTTTGAGTTCCAAAGGCGGGTTTTTCTTTTGCTGACGGGATTTAAGGTTTATCCGAACTATCGGCTCATCGATTATGGTTTTTCCGAAGGATAAACTGCCCATCAAAATAGAACCATAGTGTGGCTTTGTGGCGATTTGCTTTACCTTTACTGAAGTTGTACCTGTGCTGTTGTTGAAGTTGACGTCCGTAACCCTGATGCCTTTCAGCCAGCCCATTGAGAGGTCGGCAAAATCTGCCTGGCCGTCCAGCGAACTGTTGATTTTGGCCAATACTATTTGCCTGCCCTTTTCGCTCGAAACAAACATCGGCACAAGAAAAACCACCGACAAAATCAAAATAACTAAAAGTGCCAATACCAGCTTGAGTATCCTTGTTCTGGTTCTTTTTTTCAGTTTGGCTTCGACGTTTTTTTCTGCTTTCATCGCTTTTGTCCCCAAAAGAGGAGTTGAAGTTCTAAATCGAAACAGCCCTAACTAACGAAGTGCGGTATCCCGTACGAATGCTGGAATAAGACCATAGCAATAAGCACCTTTCCAGTTGCCATTGTATAAGGGCTTACGGTAAACGAAGCTTTTTGTTGCTGCGTATTTCAATATAATTTCCAAAAGTCTTACGAAAATTGAATCCGTAAATGGCAAAGGTTACTGCCAATGGAAAAAGTCGTGGGTGCCTTAACAATGACCAGAAAATAAGTTTCCAATAATAAAACCTCTCTTTTCCTATTATACCTAACAATAGGATAGATTTTAAGAGTGTACCAAAATACTTGAGACGAAATTGAAATATCCTTTTTTGTAACGGCTTATATTCTTTTAGAAATTCTTTGACCCGTTCATAGTAACAACGTGGAGAATAAATTGTAGAAAGAATCTTCTTGTAGCCATCGATAAGGATTTGATAGTCCATTTTAGGAATGAAATTAATTGAGCAGTCTGTGTTGTCGCCGGAGATAGCTTTTAACAGGCGATTCTCTTTTTTAAGACGATGGTAAAGCCGTGTACCGGCGGGAGCATTTAACAGCCCGACCATGGCCGTAACAATTCCACTTTTTTGAATGAATGAGATTTGTCTTTGAAAAATTGAAGGTGTGTCATTATCAAAACCAACAATAAATCCTCCCTGTACCTGCAATCCAAATCTCTGTATTTTCTTAACACAGGCGATTAAATCACGATTCTTGTTTTGAAACTTATTACATTCAGCTAAGCTTTCTTCGTTCGGAGTCTCAATACCAACAAACACTGTATCGAATCCTGCTTCAACCATTAATTGCATAAGTTCTTCATCGTCAGAAAGGTCTATAGATGTTTGCGTAGCAAAGGAGAAAACATATTTTCTCCACCCCATCCACTTAGCAATGGCAGGCAAGATTTCCTTTTTTAACTTCCTTTTATTCCCGATAAAATTATCGTCAACAAGAAACACTCCACCCCGCCAACCTTGCAAGTATAAGCTCTCTAACTCTGCAACTACCTGGTCTTTACTCTTTGTCCGTGGTATGCGTCCATAGAGTAAAGTGATGTCACAGAATTCACAATTAAAAGGGCATCCTCGTGAATACTGGATATTCATTGTGGCGTATTTTTTCATATTGACAAGGTCCCAGCTTGGGATGGGCGTTTCTTTTAGATCCGCCCATTGGTCAGATGTGTAAATGTATTTAGCACACCCATTTCTCAAATCTTCCAAAAATAACGGCAGCGTGATTTCAGCTTCATTAAGTACAAAATGAGTTACACCGTCGAACTCTTCATATTTTGTTGTAAAAAGGGGGCCGCCCGCCACAATTTTAACACCTGCTTCTTTGCATCTGGTGATGAGCTTTTGCGCAGATTCTTTCTGGATAGAGATAGCGCTGATAAAAACAAAATCAGCCCATTTAAGGTCTTTATCATTCAAGGTCATTACATTCATATCTACCAGTTTTTTCTCCCACTCTTCGGGAAGCATTGCAGCCACAGTCAATAACCCGAGCGGTGGGTTCACCGCCTTTTTAAAGATAAATTTTAGCGCGTACTTAAAACTCCAGAAGGTATCTGGATACTCTGGACAAACGAGAAGTATTTTCATATTACATTTCCTTGTTTGCACCTCTATCCACCAAGGCACAATTTCTTTTCTCATTTCCAATGTATCACTTTGTCCCCCGAAAGAAAGTTAAAATTCCGGATATTTAGCCCCCAGTTTTACTGTGGGTTACTCAAGCATTATTTCGTCCGACTTGCTTTTGACTACGACGTCAACTTTGTTGGTGTATTCCCGTGTAATGTCATCGATTTGCTTCCTGCCCTTTTCCATCTCGTCTTCGGTGATAAGTTTGTCTTTCTGCTGCTTTTCAAGATGCTTGTTCGCATCTCTTCGTATGCTGCGAATATTGATTTTTGTTTGCTCGCCGATATGTTTGGCCTGGGCAACAAGCTGCTTTCTTCTTTCGCCACTGAGAGCAGGAATGTTAAGTCGAATTATCTTGCCGTCTATAATAGGCGCGATGCTCAAATCACTGTTTTTTATCGCCTTTTCGATTTCTTTGGCCGAAGACGGGTCAAACGGCTTAATCACAATCGTATCCGGCTGCGGCGTTACCAGAGTCGCTATCTGTTTCAACGGCGTAGGCGTGCCGTAATAATCAACTCTTATGTTTTCAACCAGCCCTGTTGAAGCCCTTCCCGTCCGAACAGCTTTTAATTCGTCCTGCAGCGCATCAACCGCCTTGCTCATTTTTGATTTACTTTCCGAAACAATTTCTTTGGCAGGCATATTCAACCTCATCTCGTATTGCGTATATCATATTGCGTATTGCGGACTGCATATTTCTTTTCACGCAACACGCATCACGAACGACGCATCACAATTTTAGTGCCGACCTGTTCGCCGCAAACAGCTTTCGTTATATTGCTTTCTTTGAAAATATTCAAGACGATAATTGGTATATTGTTATCGCGGCAAAGCGCTATAGCTGAATGGTCCATTATTCTAAGGTTCTTATTTAATACTTCCTCGTAGGACAATCTTTCAAATAGTTTGGCATCTGGATTTTTTTCAGGGTCATCGCTGAAAATGCCATCGACTTTTGTCGCTTTTATAAGCAGTTCCGCTTCGAGTTCTGAGGCCCTTAGAGCCGCACAGGTATCGGTTGTAAAGAAGGGATTTCCCGTTCCGCCGGCCAGTATCACAACTCTTTGGCGTTCAAGGTGTCGAAAAGCCCTTCTGCGGATGAACCTCTCGCACATCGCAGGGACGTCAATTGCGCTTAGAACTCTCGTTGGCTGACCGAGCTTTTCAAGCGTCTCCTGCAGCGCACAGGCGTTGATGATGGTCGCCAGCATTCCCATATAATCTGCTGTGTTTCTGGGTATTTGGCTGACCTGCGAAAAAGTTTCTCCCCGCAGGAAATTGCCCGCCCCGACCACCACGGCGACTTGCGGGCCGAGGTTGTGAACTTCTGATACTTTTTCAGCGATTGATTTAAGCGCAGGGCCGTCAATTCCAAATCCGCCGGGTTTACAAAAGCTCTGCCCTGATAGTTTCAATAGTATGCGCTTGTACTTGCTCTTGGCCATTGCTGTACGCTAAACGCTGTACGCTGTGTTTGTCATCCGACTTCGAATCGGACGAATCTTTTTATTTTTGCCTGGCCGCCGGCTTGTTTGGCGGCGTCAGCGAGAACCTGCTCAACAGTTTTGCTGTCGTCTTTGACAAACGGCTGCTCCAGAAGGCAGTTCTCGACAAAAAACTTTCTCACCTTGCCTTCAACAATTTTGTCAATGATGTTCGCTGGCTTGTTCTTAACCTGCTCGGCGAAAATGGCCTTTTCCCGCTCAATTATATCAGGAGCAATACCATCTTTGTCCAGCGCCATCGGCTTGGTTGCGGTAATGTGCATCGCTATATCGGCAACAGTTCGTTTTAGCGTATCATCGGCTGCTATCGCTTCATCGCTGGTCTCAATTTGAACCATTGTTCCGACTTTGTTGTTGAAGTGAATGTATGTGCTTATAAAGCCGGGGCCGTCGAGCTTATACTTCGCGAACTTGCCCACCTGCATTTTTTCGCCGGTCTTACTAACCATTTCCGTCAGAATATCACCGAATTTCCTGCCATCAATAGTGGTCTCAAGGACATTCTCCGCTCCATTATCTGCCTGGCACGCCAATGCGTAGTCGGCCAAAGCATGCGCCGCCGCTACGAAGTCGTCGCT
>QNBZ01000028.1 GCA_003644295.1 Planctomycetota bacterium | reverse complement strand
CCTCGTCAACTACGAGCGCTTCGAGTTGATAAAACATATACATATGCGTTGCATCAACTGTGTCCGGCCTGTAAACTCGGCCCGGCGCAACAACTCTAATGGGCGGCTTTGTGTGTTCCATAACACGAATCTGAATCGTCGATGTCTGGCTTCGCAGAAGTGTTTTATCATCGATGTAGAAATTATCCGAAGGGTCCCTCGCCGGATGTTCAGGGCCAATGTTCAGCGCTATGAAATTATGCCACTCGTCCTCAACTTCAGGGCCATAAGCCACGGCAAAACCCATTCGTCCGAATATCTCCAGCAGTTCATTTATAGTTTGTGTAATAACGTGCGTTTTGCCGATGTTGACAGGTATCCCCGGCAAAGTAACATCTATCAATTCTTTCGACTTTTCCCGCTGCGACTGTGATAGAGTATTTTTCAGTTGCTCAAACGCTTCGGTAACTTCTTTTTTGATTTTGTTTGCCAGTTGACCTGCCGCCGGCTTTTGTTCTGCCGGAAAGCGTCCTATCTGGCTAAGCATTTGGGTGATTTTGCCTTTTCGCGCAAGATATTTTATGCGGAAGCCCTCGAGAGATGCCAAATCGTTGACTTTTTTTAAGGCCAGGAGTGCATCTCTACCGATTTCTTCGAATTGCTCAAGCATTTTTCGTATTGTGTTTGGCAGCTTCAACGATAGCATCGAAGCCGGCTGGGTCGGCTATGGCAATCTCGCTCAACATCTTTCGATTCAATTGAATATTGGCTTTTTTGCAGCCGTTAATGAATTGGCTGTACCTGATACCTCGTTGTCGGCAAGCCGCACTTAAGCGTATAATCCATAGACCTCGAAAATCTCGCTTTCGGCGTTTACGGTCAATTCGAGCATTGACATTAGCTCGTACCACAGCTTCTTTGGCCAGGCGATACAGTCGTCCAGCCGCTCCGCGATGGCCTTTTACCGCTTTGAGGATTCGTTTCTTGGCGTGGTGCCTTGCGGCGCCTTTTCTAACTCTTGGCATATCAGCTTTCCTTCAAAAAATTTCGATTTTTCAACTTGCTGGCGGCAGCTGATTGAAGCCGAGAAGCAAGTCCTGTTTAATCGATTACCGTTCCCGCTTGTGCGGGGATAACAACACTATTTTTTACTTTCGTTATTCACCGAGTTTTATTCTGCTTGTTTTAGCTGTCGCACTGCTCATCACAGATGAACCAGCTATTCGCCTTCTGCGCTTCGCACTTTTACCGCTCATAAGATGGCCGCCGCACGCGCGGCTGTACTTGACTTTACCGGAGGCGGTAACCTTGACTCTTTTGCTCAAACCCTTATGAGTTTTCTGTTTCGGCATTTCTAAATCCTTAAAAACAATCTATCAGCCAAATATAGAGCAGCTAATCTATGTTATTTGCAGCTGTTGGTCAATACCATTCTCTAAAAAATTGAAAAAGTTGACATTGTTCCGTAAAATGCGTATTGTTCGTAGGCAATTGTATTTTCGAGGATTTTAAGGATTTATCAGATGTCAAATGAGAAGAATAAGGGTTATCGTGATACTTTGAATTTGCCGAAGACCAGCTTTTCTATGAAGGCCAATTTAACTCAGCGTGAACCGCAACTGCGCAAAGAATGGGCCAAGAAGAACATATACGCCCAAATCAGAGAGGCCAGAAAAGATGCTCCGCTGTATATACTTCACGATGGGCCGCCATACGCCAACGGCGATATTCATATGGGACACGTAATAAATAAAGTTCTTAAAGATTTCGTCGTCAAATACAAAACAATGACCGGCTTCGACGCCCCGTTTGTGCCCGGCTGGGACTGCCACGGCCTGCCCATTGAGTTGAAAGTCGTAACAGAACTCGGCGATAAAGTGAACCAGATGAGCAAGCCGGACATCCGCAAGCTCTGTTATAAATATGCGAGCAAATACGTTAAATTACAAAGCAAACAATTTCAGTCGCTGGGGATATTCGGCGATTTCGAGAACCCTTATCTTACGTTCAAGCCGGGGTATGAAGCGGGCATTTTAGAGGTATTCGCAGAGCTGGTTGATAAAGGGCTGGTGTATAAACAGTTGAAGCCAATACACTGGTCGCTCGGCTGCCAGACGGCCCTGGCCGAGGCAGAATTAGAATATAAAGATATTTCGTCACCAAGTATTTTTGTCAATTTTCCGCTTGCTGAAGAGAGCGCCGCACGATTGGTTGAATGCGGTTTGCTTGCAGACAGCGAAGCGGAGAATGCGAAGGTCTGCTTTATGATTTGGACGACGACCCCCTGGACGTTAGCAGCAAATCTGGCGGTGGCTGTCAATCCAGCTCTGGACTATAAGGCGATTTATTACGAGAAAAACGGAGAAAAGTTTATTTCTATAGTAGCAGATGAACGGCTCGAGGCGGTAATAGAAGCAGGCAGAATACAGAATTTGAAAGTCGGTGAACGGTCGGTTAAAGGCAGCGAACTGGAAGGGCTGCGGTATGTGCATCCGTTTGTGGAAAATAATCCAACTGATAAAGACGCTTATATTGTAATCGGCGCCGATTACGTTACTACCGAAGACGGCACCGGACTCGTTCATACTGCGCCTGGACACGGCCTTGAGGATTATATTTCAGGACAGAAATACGGGCTGGCGATTTATTCGCCGGTGATGGATGACGGCTGTTATGATGATACCGTGCCGAAGTGGCTGGTCGGTAAAAATGTATTAAAAGTCGATTCAGAGGTAAATGAAAATCTGGAAAAGGCCGGCTTGTTATTTGCAAAAGGTGAAATTACACACAGTTATCCGCATTGCTGGCGGAGCAAGATGCCGGTCATCTTCAGAGCAACTGAACAGTGGTTTATCAGCATTGACAAAGAACTGCCCGGGGTGGGTAAAAATCTGCGTGATTTGTCGCTGGAGAGCATCAAAAACGTAAAATGGATTCCCGCTTGGGGTCAAAAACGCATCGAGGGAATGCTCGAATCCCGGCCCGACTGGTGCATCAGCAGGCAGAGAAGCTGGGGTCTGCCCCTGCCCGTATTTCTGAATTCAAGCGGACAAACTCTGCTAACGAAAGAATCCGTGTTAGCGGTAGCCAAACATATCGCCAGGAAAGGCGCGGACAGTTGGTTCACCGATTCACCGCTTGAAATTTTGGGTGAAAGTTTTGAACTGCCGGCTGGTTTTGATTTCGATGATTTGCAAAAAGAGGAAAACATTTTTGACGTGTGGTTCGAATCGGGCTGTAGCTGGCACAGCGTAGCTAAAAAAGCGGGCTGGCCGGTGCCGGTCGATTTGTACCTCGAAGGTTCTGACCAGCATCGGGGCTGGTTTCAATTGTCGCTGCTGCCGGCACTGGGAGCAATTGGCAAAGAGCCGTTTAAGAGCGTCTTAACACACGGCTTTACTGTCGACGAAAAAGGAATAAAACAATCGAAATCACTTAGCAACTACGTTAACGCTCAGGATGAGGTGGCAAAATACGGCGCCGATATCCTGCGGTTGTGGGTGGCAAGCGTGAATTATCAGGAAGATGTACGCTGCACAGACGAGTTAATAGGACGAACGCAGGACGCCTACAGGAAAATCAGAAATACGATGAGGTATCTGTTGGGCAACATTAACGACTTTGACCCAAACCGGAACTCGGTGGCTTACAACGATATGTACGAAATTGATAAGTGGGCGATGCAGCAGTTACAAAAACTGATTGGCAATGTTATGCAAAGCTATGAAAACTTTGCATTTCACAGGGTTTTCTCGCTCATCTACAACTTCTGCACAGTTGAGATGAGCAATATCTATATGGATGTACTCAAGGACAGATTATACTGCGATGCAGCGGACAGCCGTTCCCGGCGCAGCAGCCAAACGGCGATGTATAATATACAGGATTGTCTGCTCAGAATGCTTGCGCCAATATTGGTACACACTGCCGAAGAAGCGTTCAAAATTCAAAACTCAGCCGAAAGTGTTCATTTGGCTCGGATGCCGGAAGTTGATGGTTCAATTGACTGGCGCAGTGAGGAGTTGAAATGGCAAAAGATAATGACACTGCGCGACGAAGTTCTGCGGGTTCTGGAAGGTCTGAGACAGGAGAAAAAAATTGCAAGCAACCAGCAGGCCTGCGTTACTGTCAACTGCGCAGATGAAGAATTGACTGCAATTTTAGACGAGTTTGGTCTTGAACAATTTGCAGCCCTTTGTATTGTCAGTGAGGTAAAACTTCAAAGGGGGGCGACTGAAACAACAGTTTCGGCGGAAAAAAGCAGTTATCAAAAATGCCAGCGATGCTGGAACTATTGGCCAAGCGTTGGCAGAGACAGCAAGCACCCGGATTTGTGCAAGCGATGCGTCGAAGTAATTTCCAGATGAATCAGGATTCGTTGTTTGCGAATTACTGGCTTATCGAGAATCGCCTGTGCGGGTGGACTATTCGATACCAGCGGATAAAACGATAGGTTATAAAATATCCTGCTAACGCCACTAAAAGACCGATGATGAGCGAGCCGAGCCAAAGCTCCGGGCCTTTCTGCCAGAGGAATGTGAAAAGATTCTGCCAGAACCGCCAGTGAAAAATGCCGGCGAACGACGCCGATGAGCCAATCCGACTAAACATTTCCTGCGTCTGTGCACTTGATAGTTCTGTCTTGCAGTGAAATGTTTTCATAATTGCTCTGCCAAGCAGATAGTTCGGATAGTAAATTGGGATGAGAGTGAATGGATTGTTGGCCCATATAAAAAGAAGGGCTACGAATTTGTTTGCCCGCAGGAGGATAGCTAAACCTAAAGCTATAAAAATGTGAAAGCCCAGAGCCGGCGTCCAGGCAATAAACAGCCCCAACGCCACGCCCATCGCTATACGGTGCGGCGAATCGTTGACGTGTAAAATGCGAAACTTCAAAAATCGCTTCAGCCGACCGAGAGCAGTATGATTTCGTCTTTTCCTTTTCGTTGTCATAATTCGCGGCGCTATTTGCCCTTCATTTGCTCACATACCTTCTGATACACATTGTCAACAGTTATCGCTTTAATAGAATGTTTCGGGTCGGTACTGTCGGCCTTGAACCCCCTGCTGTCTGGTTCAATTGCCGCAACACAATGACTCCTTCGGTATGGAGCTACCCTCGCAGGATTAGAGCGACCAAATATCAGAACCAACGGCGTGCCTAAAGCGGCAGCGATGTGGCCCGGGCCGGTGTCATTGCTCACTACCAGTTTGGCGGATTTCAGCAAAGCTACTAATTCAGTAATACTGGTCAGCCCCGCAAAGTTCACTATCGGAACATTAGCTGCTGCCTTTAACTTCTCAACGTCGCCCTTTTCGGATACCGTTGCGGTAGCGATTATCGACAAGCCAAACTGCGATGAAATCTTATCGGCCAAAGCAGCAAAACGCTCAATCGGCCAACATTTGTCCCGATGAGCGGAGGTTGGTATAAAAACAGCGTAGCTGTCAGGATTGACGCTGTGTCTTACTAATAGTTTGTTAGCTGAATCGACAGCAGCGGCATCCGCAGGCAAAACAAACTGAACTGTGGTGTCAGAGGCGCCGGCGCTTCGAATTATCTTCAAATAGTAATCGACAAGATGAATGCAATCCTTGTTCTGCTCAATTTTGTGTGTGTAAAAGATGTGAGCAAGCTCTCTTGCATTTGCCATTCCGAAACGCTTTTTGCAGCCGGAGAGCCAGCTTAAAGAAGCGGTTCTGAAAAGGCCCTGCAAATCAAATACGATATCAAATTTCCCTTTGCGAAGCCGACGAATAAGCGATAGCAAAGCAACAAATGCACGCCAGTTGTACCAGGCCCTGCCGAGAAATTTACGGTCAAAAAGAATAATATCAGTCAAGTGAGGATGGCCATTGAGAAGCGGAGCGAACTCGGAGCGAACGAGCCAGCTTATTGCGGCGTTTGGAAAACTTCTGCGCAAAGCCGAAAGCGCCGGCAAGGCCATAACTATATCACCCAGTGCGCTTGGCTTGACTATGAGAATACTTTTTACCATCGAGCGCAAATGTTTGGCTTTGGCCCTGCTCGATAGCTCACGAAAAAACCGATGCCGTTTTGAAACTTCAAGGCCGATAAGGTCGCAATAAATTGTAAAAGTCCGTAAGTAATCCGTTCGATTAACAGCGGAAACAGACATAAGCGAAGCGGCAAGCTGCCATAATGAACGCAACTGGCTGCTCCTGCGACGCAGCAGATACGGCTTTATTCCGTCCATATCGACAAGCGATATTCTGTATTGATTTCCTGCGTCCTTGCGAACAATGAAATTACTGGCCTTTGGGTCTCTGTGCCACAAGCCGTTTTTGTGAAGTGCCGCTAATATCGTTGCAAGTTGACGGCATAATTGTTTTCGTACTCCATAAGTGCGTACAAAGGCGTCCAGAGAAAAACTGTTTTCGAGATACTCACTAATGTAAATACTTTGTGTGGTGAGCAGGCCACGCTTTTGCTGTATTGCGACAAAGGGTTTGGCTACTTCAATGCCGCAGTTAAGTAATCTGATGGCAGTCTTGAAATTTCGCATCGCCCTGCCGGGCAGAAATGAACGGAAAAATTGTCGCAAACCAAAACTGGGACGGTGCCGCTTGATAACAACCTTTAGTTGCCTGCTGCCGATGGTAAGATTTTTCACGACAACGAGGTTTTGGCCTTCCGTTTTCAGAATTTCTTCAATATTCTCAAATAATAACTGTGGTTGCGAAAGGCAATCTGCCCAATCGGCCTTGGAAAAATTGTTTCCGTGCGCATCGGACAGTACCGCCCTGCCGCTCCAGCCATTACCAAGTTTGAGAGGGACGGTTCTGGTACCATTACTAAAATCTTTCCCTGAAGAAGTCATTGTCGGGCCATTGTAAGCAAAAGAAGAATTTTAGGCAATTGGTATAGGAAAATTAAAAATTAAAATGTAAAAAGCGAAATTACATATTAAAATGCAAAAAGATTGAATATTGAATGATGTTTGATACTTGATGTGGATATACTATGGCTAAAAGGGATAAATACGTTTATGACTGGCCAAGGCCGATGGTTACGGTTGATGCCGCTGTCTTTGGGCTTTTCGAGAACAAAGTCAAGCTGCTGCTTATCAATCGTAAAAACGAGCCGTTCAAAGGTAAATGGGCGCTGCCGGGCGGCTTTGTGGATATCGATGAGGAACTGGAAGATGCGGCAGCCAGAGAATTAGCCGAGGAAACAGGGCTGATAAATGTGCAACTGGAACAAATGCACACCTTCGGCAAAGTGGGCCGCGACCCAAGAGGAAGGCAAATCACAATAGTGTTTATGGGCATCGCAACGGAAGGGCTAAACAATATAAAAGCCGGTGACGACGCAGCAAAGGCACAATGGTTTGATATAAAGAAACTACCTGAAGATATGGCGTTCGACCATAGTGAAGTCGCCGAGTTCGCAATAAGAAAATTACATACGCCAACGTTGGGGCGTATCAATTATGCGGACGAACGATAACATCTTAAATCTGCTCAGGGAAAAAGGGGCCGAACTAACCAGACAAACTCTGCGCGGGTTGATAATACAACCTGGTGCTATTGGCGACTGTCTATTAACCCTACCTTTAGCTGCTTTTATGAAGGATTGCCTCGGGATAGGCGGGATTGATATTCTCGGACACGGTGAATATATCGGCATTCTGCCTGGCAGGACGTGCGTTGACGGAATCCGTTCGATTGATTCAGTGGATTTACATCGCTTGTTTGCGAAAACAAAAGAATTCGACCTTGCCGATGGAGACCCTCTGATAAACCTTTTTGCCGACTACGCCTGGATAGTAACATTTCTGGGTGAGCCAAACAGCGACTTTGAACAAAATCTGATTTTCACCGCTCATTGCAGTCATAGTGTGGAAGTAATAACATTGTCAATGAAACCGCCGGAACATTTCTCTGGGCATTTGACTAACTTCTACATACAGCAATTTATCGAGCAAAGCGGCCTGTCTCTGCCAAGCTACCAGGTCAACTCCAGCAATTGTTTAATAAAAGCGACCAGCGCCGATTTAAGTAGCGGCAGAGAACATCTAAAAGACATAGGTGTTGATTTTTCCAAAAAGTTGGTGGTGATTCAGCCGGGCAGCGGCGGTTCACACAAATGCTGGCACCTGAATAATTTCTTAGCCGTGGCCAAAAAGCTTATCTGCGAAGACATAGAAGCAGTATTTTTGCTGGGACCAGCCGAGGCAGAGCGATTCAGTAGTGCAACGATTAAAAATATAAGAAGCATTGCAAAATGCCTGACGGATTTGTCTCTGGCAGGCGCTTTGGAGGTCATCGGTTGTGCGGATTGCTATCTCGGCAATGACAGCGGGATTACACATTTAGCAGGCGCTTTAGGCATCAAGACATTAGCCGTTTTCGGCCCGACCAATCCGGCAGTATATAAACCAATCGGGCCGACTGTAACGCTGTTTACAGGCAATGCCCACAGCTTTGGCGAAGAACCATCATTTAAGTTGCAGCAGAAGGTTCTGGATGTTTTATTCGCAAATTTAACATAACCGCTTTTTATAATTAGGGTTACGACAAAACAAATTTCAACAAAAAAAGCTGCCTGCCTGAATAAAAAAACCAGAAATTTCCAAAATAAGTCTTGACAACCGGCAGGAAAGCGTATAGTATTTCACAAGTTGTAAGAATGGACTTTTCAGTCCATTTTCAAATCAATGGGGAGGAGAGAAATCTCACCGGTATGGTGTAAGCTTTTGTACCCGCTTTATTTTGCTGTTGGGTGTATAAGTTAGTCAAGTTGACAAGTTACTGTCTGTTAAGGAGCAGGAAGGCAAAAATAGTGAGGAGCGGTGCATATAAAACTACTACAAGGCAGGATGTCTCTGAGCAATACGCGCAAAGCAAATGGAGTTGCTCGGAACAAATAAGCGAGCGTCTTGTCGGCCGGTCGGCTGCATTTCAGTCAATTATCAAAACCATTAAAAAAATTGCCCCGCGGGATAGCTCCGTTATCATCTTTGGCGAGACCGGAACCGGTAAGGAAATAGTCGCCAATCATATCCATTCGTACAGCAAGCGGGCGGAAAACATCTTTGTGCCGGTGGATTGTGCTTCTTTATCTGGACAACTTTTTGAAAGTCAATTATTCGGACATATAAAAGGTTCTTTTACCGGAGCCATCAGCGATACGCTGGGTTTTTTCAGAGCCGCCGACGGCGGTACTATATTCCTCGACGAAATCTCAGAATTGAGTATGGGTTTGCAGGCAAAACTGCTGCGCATCCTGCAGGAATCCTGCGTAACGCCTGTCGGTTCGACAAAATTGTATCCTGTGGACGTACGCGTAATCTGTGCAACAAACCGTGATTTAAGACAAGAGGTCAAAAACGGCAACTTCCGGGCAGACCTGTATTTCCGACTCAACGTCGTCCATATTGAACTTCCGCCGTTACGGGAACGTCAAGAAGACATCATCGTTCTGGCCAAATACTTCCTCGACAAACAGGCCCAACTTTATAATGAACCTCCCAAAACGTTATCATCAGCGGCGATAGAAATGTTAACAAATTATCACTGGCCTGGAAACGTTCGAGAACTCGCAAACGCTATGGAATCCGCTTATGTCCTGAACGATTCAGATACGATTGAAGTTTCAGCGCTTCCAGCGGATATACTTATGGGAAATATACTGCCCACACAGGAAAGGGCTTTTCCAACTCTGGACAGCGTCAATGAGAAACTTGTAATTCGCGCATTGCAGGCAGCCAACGGACGAAAAATGGCAGCGGCAAAACTGCTCAGAATCGACCATCGCAAACTATCCCGCCTCGTCGAAAAATATAATCTCCATCCCGTATGGACGTAAGCCGATTACCGATTTCAGATTTCCACAATCACCAATCACCAATTACCAACCTTCGAGATTTAGGGTTACACCGCAGTGTGGAGTGAGCTAAAGTGTGGAGTGCCTAAAGTGCCTAATTCATTCTAAACTGGACGAACCCCCCCAGGTTTATCCTGG
>QNBZ01000027.1 GCA_003644295.1 Planctomycetota bacterium | reverse complement strand
GTTTTTGCGCTTACGCTGGAGCCGGGGTTTTTTGAAAAACTCGGCTTTAGGGTGATTGAAAAAGATGAGCTGCCGATGAAGGTCTGGAGCGATTGTGCCCGGTGTCCGAAACAAGACCATTGCGATGAAATAGCGGTGATAAAAAAGCTGAAAACTGAAAGCTAAAAGCTAAAAACCATAGTGTAAGACTCAAAATTAAATTTTGAACTTTAAGTTATGGTTTTGCGTTTTTCGCTTTACGTTTTTCGCTTTTTTTTATCCTACCTGTCGTCTCTGGAACAGTGCGACGGCCAGTGCGAGTATGGCAGTCGTGTAGCACAGGGCATAAGTTGCGCTTATTACGATGTACTTCAGTGGAACCGAACTGCCCTCGTAAATTGCGTCGCTTATCCAGAAGACCTGCAAATTCGGCACTAAAAATCTGCCTATCTTGGCCCACAAATGCGCCTCGGCAAATCTGCCAAATACGTAATCGCTGATAAGACCCAGCAAAAAAATGCCAACACAGGCAGAAAGCGTTACTACTATGTTAAACCTCGCCGAGAGCGCTATCGCCAGAGCCACGATAATGAGCGCAGCTAACAACAGCAGTATCGAGCCATAAATATCCAGAGCGTTGAATCCGTTTTCGCTGGGGTTAAACCGCCAGTTTCGGTCGATAAATGATAAAAACACTATGCCTAATGTGCCGAATACAGCGATTAACACGATTGCCGTTGACGAGAATTTCCAGTCATAAGCATAATTGAAAAAAGCACTTAACAAAAGCGATATTGCTATAACAATCCCTGCTGTTCCGATAACAGTCCAGTCGTGCGTGTCCGAAGCGGTTTCCAGAACGCCGTGCCTGATTGACATCAGCAAAGCAATGGTGCAAATATAATGAGCCAGAACTACTGTGGCGGCTACGCCTAAGAATTTTGAGATAATGAATATCGGACGTTGAACCGGCTTGCTCAAGACGGTGATTATGGTCTTACGCTCCAGTTCCTCGGCTACAGCACCGGAAGCAGAAAAAATTGCTATGAACAAACTGGTCAGGAACAGCGTAGATAAACCTATCTCACGTAAGAGCTTATTGTCGTCGCTCATTGTGTACATCGTCAGCGACGGACTTATGAAAAATAAGAGCAAAGCGGATAAGATTATTATGGCATAGACCGGCTGCCGTAGTGTTTCCGTGAAAGTGTTTTTTGTCAGCGTGAATAGTTTATGCATTGTTCATATATCATAATGGGCGTCTTGACGAACCGCAGTTATATTGTTATATTGCATAATCTTTAATTTGTAAAGTGCTTAGTACTCTGCCGTACGTGATTTTAGGAACTGTCATTGCGAGGCCTGTGAAGCAGGCCGTGGCAATCTCGGACGTGCGAACAATTGAGATTGCCTCGCTTCGCTCGCAATGACGACCATCAATTAGGCACATATTGAATAAATACTTCAGTTTGTGCTTTTTTGTTCATACGGCAAAACTGGGAATAAAGAATGACAGCATCATCCAAACGCGCTGAATACGTCGCCTGGGCATCCTTGATTTTGAACGTTGTGTTTTTCGCAATTGCCCTGCTGGTAGGCCGATGGAGCGGATTCTTTGTGGTCTCTGCGGTCAGTTGGCTTATCCTTTCATCAGCTATTATTTGGTTTGTTCTTGTTATTCAGTTTCATCAGCGCTCATTAGCCGAGCAGGAAAAACTCGATATGAGCCAATTGGCCGGGGCCGAGCGGGATTCGACAATCTTCCGAGCCAAAGGCGAACACGCCACTTTATTTGCAGTTGCCCAGCGCCGCCTCCAAGTACTGGAAAAATGGTTCATCCCTGTATTTGCGGCACTGACAGCCGTCTATCAGGCAGGTATCGGGCTGTACTTGTTGAAAGGGATTCCTGCTTTTGCGGGAATGACACAAGGAGCCGGCGCCGAAGTTGAGACCAAGCAACCTTTGGTCTGTGCGATTTGTATGACAGCGATAGCGTTTGTGAGTTTCTTAATGTCCCGCTATGCCATCGGTATGTCAGCCAGTTCCAGCGAGCCGGGTTGGAAGCCGTTGAGAGCCGGCGGAAGCAGTCTTATCGGTACGGCGGTAGTGTGCTTTACTCTTGCAGTTGCCCTGGCCTTTGTGCAATTCAATGTCGTTTTCCTTATAAACATAATCGGCTACGTAATTCCGGTCTTACTTATTGTTCTGGGAGTGGAGACCGGTCTCAATGTTATACTGGATATTTACCGGCCAAGGATAAAAGGACAATATGGCAGAGCTGCCTTTGACAGCCGATTGCTCGGTATCATAAGCGAGCCGGGCGAGATTTTGCATACTGCCGCCGGCGCTATTGATTATCAGTTTGGATTTAAGGTTTCACAGACCTGGTTTTATAAACTTCTCGCAAAAGCAATTGTGCCGTTGATTCTTTTTGCCTGCATTACGCTGTATTTGTTAAGCTGCATTGTTGTGGTAGCGCCCAACGAAGAGTCGATAATAGAGCATTTCGGAAATCCCGTGAATGACGCCGGCAAGGTCAGACTTGTCGGTCCCGGCTTGACATTCAAGTATCCCTGGCCGATTGATATCGCTTATAAATATCCCACGAAAAAGATTAGGGAGCTTTACATTGGCTATGTTCCGAAAACCGACCCCAAAACAGGACAGGTAATACGCGAAAGAGAGCTATTGTGGGGCAAGAGCCATTATGAACAGGAATATAACGTCCTTGTTGCCAGCGAACAGACAACAGGGGAGTTTGGCGAAGGGGCTGTGCCGGTTAGTCTTGTTAAGGCCAACGTCCCGGTTCACTATAGAATAAAGGATTTGTATTCTTTTATCTACGAGCATAACAAGCCAAAAGAATTGCTCGAATCGATTTGCTACCGTGAGCTTGCGAAGTTCACAGCCAGCGCTAGGATTGAAGTTGATGACCAAGCCGGTATTGAGCACAGCTTACTCGGTTCTGGTCGAGCCGAGGCCAAGCGCATTTTAACCGACAGAATTCAGAAGGCCGCCGATGCGGAACACCTTGGTGTTGAAATCGTGTTTTTGGGTTTGCAGGGCGTTCACCCGCCGCCGGAGGTTGCAGCCGATTATCAAAAGGTTGTCGGCGCAGTTCAAAAGAAACAGGCGCTTATCCTCGGCGCACATGCGGAACGCAACAAAACTTTGAGTTCCATCGCCGGCTCTGTTTCTTATGCTAACCATCTCTATGACCTCGCCGCTGAGTATCAAAGCGCCAAAGGTAAAGTTGACGCAGGCAAAATCCGGCAGCTTGCCGTGGAGCTGGATGAAGCTTTTGCTCAGGCAAAGGGTGATATTTTTGCAACGCTGAGGAAATCTCAGAGTTATGCCTTTGAAAAAGCAACCCTTGCCGAGGCCGTTGGTCGGCGTTTTTCCAGCCAGCTCAATGCGTACAGGGCCGCAAAAGAGATTTATAAACAGCAGCAAAGATTGATGGTTTTAGAGGACTCTATGAGCAATATACGAAAATATGTTGTAACTGCTGATGCAAATGATACGCAGGTTTTTATAGTCGATGTTCAGGAAAAACTAACGCCCAGTTTGTATGAACTAACCGGATTAGAGGAGCACAGCAAAAAATGAAAAATATAACCGTTACAATTTTTATCATACTATTAGTTGCTGTTTTGGGTCTGTATCTTATCTCTTTCCAGGTAAGAGAAACCGAATCGGCTCTGGTAACGACTTTTGGCAAACCAACGCGCCAGATTACCGAGCCGGGCTGGTATTTCAAATGGCCTGCCCCCATTCAGCAAATATATAAATTTGATTCCCGGATGCGTGTCTTCGAGGCCGATGTCGGTGAGACGACAACCAAAGGCGCCGTTCCGATTATTGTGAACACTTACGTTGTCTGGAGAATAGCCGAGCCGCTTGCGTTCTTTAATGCCGTTGGGACGGTGAAAGAGGCCCAAAGCAAATTGCTCAGCCAGATTAGCGATACTCAAAACAATGTGATTGGCCGGCATTCCTTCGGCGAATTTGTGAACAGCGACCCGGCAAAAATCAGGTTTGAGCAGATTCAGGACGAGATGCTCAGCGACCTTAAGCAGGCCATCAAAGGCAATTACGGCATTGAAATCAAGACCCTCGGCATCAGGCAGCTCAAGGTCAGTGAGGATGTCAGCAAAGATGTCTTCGAGCGAATGAGAGCTGAAAGAAACCGCAAAACCGAAGCGACTATTGCTCAGGGAAATGCTGAGGCGACCAGAATCAAAGCGGACGCCGACTCAAAAAAGACAGAATTGCTTGCCGTGGCCGAGGCAAGGGCCAAGGCGATACGTGGTCAGGGTGACGCCGAGGCCGCACAATTTTATAAGCTGCTCGAAGAAGACCCCGACCTTGCAATGTTTTTGCGTGATGTCGAAGCCCTTAAAAAGATATTACAGGAACGCTCAACAGTCGTTCTAAGCGCTGATACCGAGCCGTTCAAATTGTTGAAGGAAATGCCCGCTCTGACACCGAAGAAATAATTTTTTCCGAAGAGAATCGTCAATACTATGACAGATGAAACTTATAAAAACAATCCCAATGAGCAGGAGCAAGCTCAACAGCCCGAGTCGGACTCCGGCAACCAGCCACTTGATGCCGCAGGCAGGTCCCTGTCCGAGGCATTGAGAATCAGCTTTATTATCCTCAAGGTAATAATGATTGTACTGGTTGTTGTTTTTTTGGCTTCCGGTTTTAGAACGGTTGCCTCCGATGAGCAGGCCCTTGTTCTGCGGTTTGGAAAAATTCGTGGCGTAGGCGAAGGCCGGCTTCTCAACCCGGGTCTGCACTGGGTATTTCCGTATCCAATAGACGAAATTGTAAAAATTCCAGTAGCCAAAAAAGTGAATTTAGCCATCAACTCGTTTTGGTATTATCAGAGCCAGCAAGAGATTCTTCAACAAGAAGGCCCTAAAAAGAGAACCCGCATAAACCCAAAGCTAAATCCTATACGTGACGGCTATTGCATAACCCGAAGTGAAAAGCAAGACCGTGTACTTGCCGGCTTTACCGGCAGCGACTATAACATTGTGCATTGCAAGTGGCAGCTCACCTATCAGATTGATGACCCAGAGCGTTTCTTCAGGAATGTTTATACCGAAAATGTAAAGCCGGGGGAAAGTTACACTGATATTATAGTAAAAAGTGTAACGCCTTTATTGGAAAAGTTAATCGAAGGCGCGGTGGTAACAGCAATGGTCAATTATACTATTGACGAGGCGATTTCCAGCCAGGCCAGAATTCCAAAACACGTTGAAAAACTGCTGCAGGAAAAGCTCGACAAAATAGAGAGCGGCATAATGGTTGTATCGGTTCAGCTTACCGACATAACCTGGCCTCGGCAGGTCGATAAGGCGTTCTGGGCATCCATCAGAGCAAGCCAGGAAAGTCAAAAGCAAATTACTGAAGCCAGGACTTACGCCGAGAACATATTGAACGAGGCCGCCGGCCCGGTCGCCGCCGAGCTTCTTGCAGCTTTAAGAGATGAAACTGTCAGCGAACAGAAAAAGGAATTGTTGTGGTTGCAATTAGCCGGTGCGGCTCAGGAAAAAATCGCTCAGGCAAGGGCTTACAGAACCAAGGTCGTTGAGGACGCCAAGGCAAATGCCGAGTATTTGAAAAAGATATTGCCTGAATATCGCAAACGTCCGCAACTGGTTGTTCAAAAAATCTATCAGGATGCCATAGAATACATCCTTAACAACGTCGATGAGAAAATGATTATTCAGCCAACCAAAGGCACCAAAGGCACAGAGATTAGAGTTCTCTTAAACAGGGACCCAACAATTAAGAAGTCAGAAGTAAGAAGTAAGAAGTAAGAAGGATATGTCGTTACGCAATACGGCATACGCAATACGAGATACGAAATTATGGCTCACGAACACCTGCATTTCAAAGAAGATATTGCCGCTGAACATACTCACGGCAGGCAAATTCGCGTAAGTATGGCCCTGCTGGGAACGTTGGCCGGCGGAATGCTGCTGATAAGCAGCGGCGCATCGCGGTTTCTTTACGGCAGAGATAGTTTCAACACTGAGTTTCTGGCAATGGTCGGCGCAATACTGCTCGGCGCTCCAATCGTCCTGCATGCGATAAAGAGCTTTGTAAAAAAACAATCGCATATGGATGAACTGGTTGCCTTGGCAATAATCGCCGCCTTTGCAACACAAAACTATACCGCCGCCGGCATCGTTTCGTTTTTTATGCTCTTAAGCGAACTTATGGAAACTCGAACCGCTCTTGGCGCTCGAGCTTCAATCGAATCGCTGATAAAACTGACGCCTACAAGAGCAAGCATCATAGAGCAGGACGGCTCAGAAAGAGAAGTAAAAGTCAGCGAGCTGCGACCAGGTAATCGTATCCGTGTTCGTCCCGGTGATAACATAGCCGCTGACGGCGAAGTTGTAAAAGGACTCAGTTCCGTCAATGAAGCCACAATAACCGGCGAATCTCTGCCTGTCGATAAAGTTCCGGGGATGCAGGTTTTCGCCGGAACAAGCAACCTGACCGGCGTGCTGGATATCACCGTAACAAAAGCCGGTAAAGATACAACTCTTGGAAAAGTTCAGTCGTTGATTATGCAGGCCGAGCATACCAAAATCCCGATTATGAGAATAATCGACCGTTATGTTAAATGGTATGTTCCGACTATTCTGATGATTGCCGGCATTGTCCTGTTTTTCACCAGAAATATCGACAATGCGATTACAATCCTTGTTATCTCCTGTCCCTGTACGTTGATTTTAGCGACTCCTACCGCTATGGTCGCGGCAATATCGGCAGCGGCACGACTCGGTATTCTGGTAAAGAATGTTGCCGACCTTGAGGTTGCCGGGAAGATGACAGCAATGGTCTTCGACAAAACAGGTACGGTAACAACGGGCCGGCTGTATGTAACAAAGCTGACGCCTGCTGAAGGTGTCAAGCCGGCTGAATTGTTGACCGTTGCCGCTTCAGCCGAGCGGATGAGCAAACACCCCGCCGCAAGGGCGTTGCAGGATGTCGCCAGAGAGGCCAATCTCTCTTTATCTGCGACGGATGATTTCCGGGAAGTGCCTGGCAAAGGCGTAACCGCTTTGGTTGATTCGTCCAGAATTATGATTGGCAGAGACACCTTCCTCAAAGAAAACAATGTGGATATAAGCCAGGTCTCCGACCCCGCTCTTCACGAAGAGCAGGGCTTCAGCACCCTTTACGTTGCGAAGGATTCAAAGTGTATCGGCTGGATTGGTATGCAGGACAAAACCAGGCCCGAAGCCCAGAATGCCGTCAGGGAGTTGATGGATATCGGGATAAAAAGGGTAACTATGCTCACCGGCGACCGTGACGAGGTTGCTAACCGTGTTGCCGCCGAGCTGGGCTGTACTGATTTTAAGGCACATTGCCTGCCGCAGGATAAACTTGCTATTGTTGAACAAATTAAAAAGGATGGCCATACAGTCGTTGTTGTTGGAGATGGCATAAATGATGCGCCGGCTCTAGCAGCCGGTGACCTCGGAATCGCTATGGGCGCAGCCGGAAGCGATGTGGCAATAAACTCCGCCTCGATAGCGCTGATGAGCGATGACCTGAGGCGATTGCCTTTCCTCGTTCGGATTTCAAGAAGGGCAAGAAGGGTTATATTTCAGAATCTTGGATTTGGAGTAATGTTTATTGTCGTTGGTATCTCTGCTTTTACGGTACTGAAGCCGACAGTAGCTGCAATTTTACATTTTCTTAGCTCATTAATCGTTGTCTTTAATAGCGCTCGACTTATCCGATATGGCGAAGAACTCGAAAGCGAACCACGAGCGTGAAAAGTGCCTAAAGTGCCATATAGAATTAAATTTAGAATATCGAATATTGAATGCTGAATAATGAACCTTGTCGGCGTGAAAATGGAAATTCGACATTCGATATTCCTTGTTCGATATTCATTATTTTTTTAACATTAGGGTTAAAACCCCCAACATAAAGTTGGGGGCTTATATTCTCACTTTAGATACAAAACTATGGAATACGCTGTTGAAACATTTTCTTTGACGAAGATTTTCTCCGACTGGTGGGGACGTGATAAGGTTTATGCGGTTGAAGACCTTAATTTACGCATTCACTACAATGAAGTCTTCGGTCTTTTAGGTCCCAACGGCTCAGGTAAAACAACCACACTGAAAATGCTGCTCGGATTACTTCATCCAACGAAGGGAAAAGCAGTAGTTCTCGGCGGCGACGGCTCCGAGCCAAAAATTAACTCCCGGATAGGTTTTATGCCGGAAGAATCTTATCTTTACAAGTATCTGAACGCTCGTGAGACGCTGGATTTTTACGGCAGATTATTTGGGCTGCCTGCCAAAGTCCGCAAAATGCGTATCGAAGCCCTGCTTGATATGGTCGGGCTAAAGCCGGTTGCAAACAGGCCGGTCGGTACGTTCTCCAAAGGGATGGCACGCAAAATAGGGCTGGCGCAGGCGCTCATAAACGACCCTGACCTGCTCATATTGGATGAGCCGACAGCCGGCCTTGACCCCATCGGGACAAGGCAGATAAAGGATTTGGTTCTACAACTTGCAAAACGCGGCAAGACAGTTTTGCTTTGCAGTCATCTGCTCGCTGATGTTGAAGATATTTGCGATAGAATCGCAATACTCTATGGCGGTAAAATCCAGTCCGAAGGCAGAGTTGAAGAACTGCTTCAGCAAACAGACAAAAGACAAATCACTACCGGCTCTATCAGCGACGCTGCCATTGACAGGATAAAACAGATAATTCGGGACGAACAAACAGATTGCATTGTAACATCTCCGATGGATAAGCTTGAGACGTTTTTCATAAGAACCGTTACGGCGGCTCAGCAGCGTGCAGGCAGCGCTGGCGGCACTGTCAGCGGCACTCAAATCAGTGATTTTCTCGCATCACCATCTGATGAAGAGTCACGCCGGGCGGCGATTCTCGATAAACTTGTCTCGGCTTCGGTATCGCACCAAAGTCAGACAGAGCATCCGGCGACCGAACAGGTCGTTTCTGTCGAGCATCCTGAAACCGAACCTGACAGCCAGTTATTGGACAAACTAACAGGGCAGAGCGAAACAGCTAAACCCAAGCCCGTAGTTGGCGATGAAAAAGTTAAAACGAAGCCGGTTCAAACCGAAGCCGACAAGCAAAAGCAAATCGCAGAGAACATTTTAGACCAACTAACAAATGATAACAGTTAATTGATAACTGACGGTTGAAAAATAGTAAATCAAAAAGTAAAAGATGCATACTATCTGGGCTGTAGCCACGAATACTATAAAGCAGGCCTTGCGGATGAAAGTCGCCGTCGTTTTTATAATTCTCCTGGTTATCCTGCTTCCTGCGATGGGTTCTGTGATGACCGGCGACGGTACCATCAAGGGCCGGCTTCAAACGTTCGTAAGCTACGGACTTTCACTGACCGGCTTTTTGCTATGCCTGCTTACAATAGCGGTTTCGGTCTATTCGATGACAAGCGACCTTGAACAGAAGCAAATATACACTGTCCTGACCAAACCCGTTCACCGTTTTCAACTTATTCTCGGCAAACTGCTCGGCGTAGTATTATTGGATGTGGTTCTGCTTGTTCTTTTTTCCGCTGTAATATATGCTGTTACCATTTATATGCCGAGATTTTTCGATGCGTCTGAAGCCGAACTTGTCCGGGCTGAAAACGAGTTTTTCACCGCTCGTGCCAGCTTAACTCCAGCCGAAGAGGATGTTACCAAGGAAGTCGAACTGGCCTACGAGAAACTTGAAAGGGCTGGACAACTTCCGCCAGGCGTCCCGCGTAGTAAAATCATTTCGCAACTGACCAGCCAGAAGAAGCTCCAGAAACGAGCTGCTGTTGTCGGCCAAGAATTGGCATGGGAATTTAATAATGTTAAACTTATCGAGCCAGCCCGTAGCTTGTTTGTAAGATTCAAGTACTCTGTTTCGGTAAATCCGCCGGATTCACAGGTTTTTGGCAGATGGGATATAGGCGATTATCGACAACTCGAATATGGTAAGATAGAAACGCCCATTTATCGCTTCGACCGTAAGGACCCCGCCAGGACTTTTTGCGAGATAGAAGTTCCAGCAGATGCCGTGGCGAAGGACGGCTATCTTGCTGTTAGATTTCTGAACGTTCCGCTGAATAGCACGGTTGTAATCTTTCCGCCGAAGGACGGTCTGGAGGTACTTTACAAGGCCGACACTTTCACCGCAAATTTTATAAGGGCTGTTTTTCTGATATTGTTTCGCCTGATTTTTCTCGCTGTGCTTGGCATACTGGCCTCAACTTTTCTCTCGTTTCCTGTAGCTATATTGTTATGTCTTGTGATTTTCTTTACCGGCAGCATCAGTGGTTTTATCCTCGAATCGTTTAGTTTTTTAGGTGAAGGCATAAGCGGATTTTATTCTTATACGGTTGAGCCGATTATCAAGTTACTTCCG
>QNBZ01000026.1 GCA_003644295.1 Planctomycetota bacterium | reverse complement strand
TTTTTTGGAAAAGTCCAGGTACAGGGGATACTGCTGGCCGCCGCGTTCAACCTGGAGCAGCCAGAATCCGGGGACGACGGAAAAGGCGACGCTCTTAACCTTGCCGACCTGCCGGCCGAGGATTTGCTTTGCTTCATCGACACTTAAATGGTGGCAGTCTTTGCATTCGCCTTCGCCGCAGCCGCCGTTCATGGCCGCTGCCGGTAGACAAAGAATCAGGGTAATGGTGAGGGCCAAGCATAGATTTCGCAGCATTTTCTCTTCTCCGTTTTATTGGGTGAGAAAGATTGAATCGGCAGCCTGTTAATGATCGGCAGCTTTTTTTATAACATAAGCAGAAAAAGGAAAATAGGGGACATCCAATTAAATTGACTATAGAAAAAAATAAAAAAATTTGCCAGAAACCGGGTGCTCGTGCATCTATATCTATAAAGATGCTTGCCTGTTATACAACAGTTTCTGCTATATGTGTAAGCGTATAACTGTCTGATAATAAAGCTTTTTTCAATTTTTTTATTTTTTTTGAAAATTTTTTGCTGTTGGGAGCGGTAATCGGTGGTTTTGCTGAAAAAACAGGGAAAAAAGTGGAAGTAATTTATCTAATCTCAGTAAAAAAATACTACTTTTTGTCTTTCACAGCTCTAAAAAATAAAAGTTTTTTTCTCTAAAAAAATATATTCTGTAAAATCAATAAGTTGAAAGCGACAGGTGATAGGTGGTTTTTCTGGCACTAAAATTGCGTTCATTTGAAGGGATGTAAAAATAGTGGAAGATATTTACATATATAATTAGAATCATAATTGAAAACATTAAACCACCAGCTCTGCTGCTGCTGCTGCGATCCCATTATGTTTAGGGATTCCACCCAAATACAGTTAAACATTTTTGGATTCGGGGCTATTTAGTGAGCACCTTAGGGCGCAGCGAGAAAATTATACGTGCCTATATCAGATATCAGGAATCTTCTGATATCTGATAAACGTCAGTTAAACTTGCCGGAGTTCGAATAAACAACGGTTCCTTCCAGGGGTCCTCACGAAGCCACCGGCTCCGCCGGTGGAGCTTCACTGGTTTGGTAGATGTATTGCAAAAATATTAGCATATGACGATCTCTGAAGGCAAAGGGGGGAACAAAATGGAAAGGCGGAAAAATAGAAAGGGGTTCATGACCTTATCCAGCGGGCTGGTGATCAAAATACTCCTGGCGGGGATGATTCTGCTTGCCTGTTTACCGATTTCGGCGCTGGCGGCTGATGGTGACACACTTTGGAGCCTGGAGGCTTCTACCGGCTACTCTGGTCCGGCGATTGTTTCCGATGGCAGCGGTGGGGCTATTTTGGTAGGAGGGGCGGATATTGGCTGCGTATCGCCGTTTGGGGCTGGTATTGACATAACACATATCGACTATGATGGTACGGCAACTACCTGGGACACTTCAGCTATTGGAAACAATGTTCGCAGATCTCACGTAATTGCAGTCGCTCCGACGAAATCGATTGGCATGACGACGGGCGGTCTGTTGGTTGTTTGGGAAGATTATTACAGTGATTATCAAGGGTTCATGCGATCAAAATATTGAGTGATGATCGGCCTGAATGGGTACCCCAAAATTTCACCCCGGCCGGCATCTATGTGCTTTGGCAGGAATTTGATTCGGTAAATAATGCGTATCCTCTTTTTGCCCAATGGTTCCAGAATGGTAAGCAATGGGGTGACAATGGCGTCCAGGTCGCCGGGAATGTAGGTAGCCATTTTAGTACTTCTTCGCATGCTTATATCGAGGCGGCAAAAAACGGCGATGACGGGTTGTTGGTAAGTTGGCATTACAAGTCGCTTAGCGTTTCAGGGCTTAGTGTCCAGCGAGTCAATAATGACGGCAGCAGGCCATGGGGCCCGGCCGGCGTTCTCGTTCTTGATCAAGACGCTGTCGGAGGGAATTGGCCGGTAGCGAGCAATTACCAAACCACGCTCACGGCGGATGGCAGCAGCGGCGCTATTTTGGCCTGGACGGATTGGCGCCACTCCGGACCAGATTATGCTGAAAAAGATGTTTACGCCCAGCGGGTCGCCAGCAACGGCAGTCTTCTCTGGGTGAATGATGTATTGTTGTCACTATATGTTACAGGAGACAGTGATAACCCGGCGCCGGGATCGCAACGCTCACCTGCCGCTGCCGCTGATGGCAATGGCGGAGCGCTGGTTGCCCTTACGGATTTCTACTACGGTGACGGAACCGTAATATTAACCCGCGTATCGGACGAGGGGATGGTATTATTTGCTGATGCTCCAATCTTCGACTGGGGAATAGATCAGGATTCCCCGCAAATAGTGTTCGACCAATCCGGCGGCGCGTATGCCGGGGCAATCGTCGCTTTCCAGACAACGGGTGATAATGTTGCCAAAGTGGAAATCGATAATGATCCACCGGTTAATGATGCCTGTGCTGACGCGACGACCATCGGAATCGGCAACCATACCGGTACACTGGCTCGGGCAACCAATGATGGGGAAAGTAGTTGTAATTACAACAGTGGACAGCCGGACGTCTGGTACCGGTTTGTCGCTCCCAATGCCGGCGAATTTCTCATCAATACCTGCGGCACCCACGATATGCGTGGCATCGATGCCGGCATGGACACGATCATTTCAGTTCATCAGGAAGTCTGTCCGGCAACCAATGAAAATGAATTGGCTTGTAACGATGACGCTTTTATTTCTAATACATGCGGTGGTGAGGATCTTGGCTATGGGAGGGATTCCGCCCTTACGCTGCAGCTCGCCGAGGGTGACGCTGTGCTCATCAGGGTCAGCAGATATTACGGAATACCCTCCGGGAATTTCAAGCTTCAAGTCAGCCAAATTTGTATCGATGTGGATGGCGACGGCTTCGGAGTATACGGAGCTAGCTCCTGCCCGGGCGGGACACAACCCGATTGTAATGATGACAATTCGAATATACACCCCGGCGTCCCGGAGATTTGCGACGGCATCGACAACGACTGCAACCCTGCCACCCCGGACGGATCAGGCGAATCGTGGTATGGAATAAGTTGTGACGGGCCTGACAGCGATTTTTGCGAAGAGGGCGTTTTGGCCTGTAGCGGCGGAGTTCAGACCTGTTCCGACACCAGCGGTGACGATATAGAAATCTGCGACGGCCTCGACAACGACTGCAATGGCCTGGTTGACGACGGTATTTCCTGCAATACCCCGCCAAGCTCGGAACCACAGACCATCATCAGCGACGATGGTAAGGTTGATGTAACCTTTGACGAAGTAACTGAAGGGGGAGAAACCACCTTTACCAACACATTCTGCACCGATTACCGACTCTGGCCCAGCGCTGACATCTGTGTCGATATCGATACCACGGCCACCTTTGAGGGACCGGTTGAAATCTGCTTTAATTACGGTGAAAGCCAGGTGAAAGATGAAAACAATTTGCGTATGGTTCACTGTGATGATAATGGTCTGAACTGTGAACAGATCACCCCCTTCACCCTGGATACGGTCAACAATATAATCTGCGCCGAGGTCGACCACTTCAGTATCTTATCTATCGGTGATTTCAACCCGGCGGATCTGGATGCCGACAACGATGTGGATGGCAAGGACCTGCAGCTCTTCACCGTGAATCCCAATGGCATCGACCTGGGATTTCTGGCCGGCCAGTTCGGTACCGTAATAGAGGAATAGAACAGGTAAACAGGGGAGACAGGTCCCGGTTAAATTTTATGAATTCGGTAGCTGAGGGAAGGAGGTAAACGGCGATCAGGGCTTGTTCCAGCCCGGAAAACGGGTGATTCTTGGTTTGGAAAAAATAATTGGAAAAATAGTTGTTAATTTCTCGTATGTCGCGTAAGCGTATAACTGTCTGATAATAAAGCTTTTTTAATAGCTTGTTGTTGCTTTTTGATGATTTTTTGGCAGAAAATATAAATTTTTTTATTTTTTTTTGAATGTTTTTTGCTGTCGGGAACGGTAATCGGTGGTTTTGCTGAAAAAACGTGGAAAAAAATGGAAGTAATTTACCCAATCTCAGTAAAAAAATACTACTTTTTACCTTTTGCAGCTTTAAAAAAAATAGTTTTTTTCTCTAAAAAAAATATATTCTGTAAAATCAATAAGTTAAAAACGACAGGTGGTGAATGATTTTTTTGGCATTAAATTTGCTAGATAATAAAGTGGGGCTAAAAGAGTGGAAAAGTTTTACATAGTTTTTGATTAGAAAGGAGGGTGTATGCAAAAAAATCTAAAAAAGGATGCTGTTTTTGTTCTGGCTGCGATGGTGGCCTTTCTGGTGTTGCTGATTTTCGCTCTGCCGGCCGCGGCGGCGGTAACGGTCTATGCCGAGGGGGCTTATACTGGTGATGACCTGGTTGTCTATGTCTATGCCGATATTGACACGGATGCCATCTGCAGTGCCGGGGTCAAGTTGACCTATGACAACACGGTTCTGACGGTTGACTCGGCGGTGAAAAATGATGCGGTCTGGTTTATGGGTGACAGCAGCCCAGGTCACTCATACATGAACCCTGAAGATGCCGGTGATGGTGTGATCGTTATCTGTGGTAAACTGGATACTTCCGCTCCGACCGACGGCGTTATCGGTGACCGGGTGCTTTTGGGAATCGTCACCTTCAGCCGCAACGACGGCGGGGCGGTGCCGCCGGATCCTGCGGTTGCCGAAGATTATTTCGGCGTTACCGTTGAACTTGGCCGGGTTGACCCTTTCGCCAATTTTGTGACCACGGGCGGGGTTGAGCTGGATGCCGACGCGGACCCAGTGCCGTTGGAGCCAGTGGCGTTCACCGGCGCCACGGTTCGAGAACGCGGCGATGCGAATGGTAATGGAGAATTGACAACTCAAGATATGGCAGCTTTAAGATATTATATTGTTAACGGGGGTATAGGAGAAATTTGGAAAGATTGTAATGGGGTCGATGGTATAAATACTCAAGATATGGCCTGTATTAGATATAAATTAACACATTGATTTTGATAATCTTAAAGGAGGTTCTAACGATGAAAAAATTTAAAGTACTATCGCTGTCTTTTCTTTTGGTATTTTTTCTAGTAATAAATGTCAGTGCCTATACGGTAGATTTTATAGTTGATGATTCACTTCAGTTAGAATGGTTGCAAACTTTTGATTTCGATATTATTGGTATCCCTGCCGTTGAGGCACAGGGTTTAACAACGGTTAAAGGTGATGCTATAACCATTCAAGCCATGTGGGATGTAGCACTTACAGCAAGTGGCGGAGTGTCTGGTTATGATATGACATGGGGATCATTTCCTTTAGTTGCAGGTACTGTTGTTTCTCTGACTGGAAATAACCCATTTACTCTTGACAATTTTAAATTTGGATCTGTTGAGGACATATCTGGTATTTACCAGTACCCATTTAATATTTCTGAGAGTGTTACTCTGGAGGGAAGAGCATATACTGCATCGGCCGTTCCTATCCCCGGGGCAATCTGGCTGCTGGGTTCCGGGTTTCTGGGTCTGGTCAGCATCAGGCGCCGGCGGGGGTAGAGCGCTTCGCCCGCAGCGGTAAGCTGTGAGAAAAGGCGGGTTGGTGCCCGCAAGTAGCTGTTCGTACTCAAGGCCCCGCTGGATCAGGTAATTTAGCGGGGCCTGTTTTCTTGCGGTAAGCTATAAGCTGTAAGAAAAGAATCTAAATTGAACCATAATTGGAGAAAAATTTTTCCGAAGGAGCAGCTCATGAAAACGATGCCCGCAACCAAGAGTACCCGCCGCGCCCCGGCGTGCCTTGTTCTGCCGTTGGTGATCGCGGTGATTCTGGCTTTCGGCGGTGGTGTTGCCCTGGCCGCCCTGGTGACGCCGACTGACTTTGGCAGCCTAAGTCTGGGCAGCGTGCTTGTCCCTGAGCAGACGAGTGATTGGCTGAGGAGCGGTAACGATTACGGTGACCTGAGCGCCACGGTTTATGAAAACAGCGGAATTTACACCTACAAGCTCACGCTGTTTCCCGGCGAAAGTGTTTATCCTTTGGAATTCAATACCTCTTTCGAGGTGTACGGCTTCACCGGAATCGCCGGATACAGTTTTTCCGGGGCAGTTGCGGCCGGTGCATCCGGCGATGGCAGCGCGGCATTTACCATCAATCACGATGATGACGGCACTCTTGATTGGAATGTGCAGGGTTATTGGTGGAACGGCGGCGAGACCGTTACCCTGTTTTTCCAGTCATCGATGGGGCCGGCAAGGGAACCGGATACCTACAACATCACGACTCCGGGGGCGACCAGCGACAACTATGCACCAAATGCCGTTCCTATTCCCGGTGCTCTCTATCTCATGGGTTCCGGTTTGCTTGGCTTGCTTGCCTTCAGACGGAAAATCAAGCGTTGAACAAATGCAATAAACAGGACATTTCTTAATAAGGGGAGGGGGGGGGGAGATGAAATATTTTGCCGCGAAGGTCTTGAAAGCAGGGCTCGCATTTACGTTGGCGTGCATATTGGTTATGGGGGTTGTGTTGCCGGCCGGCGCAGTGTCGATTGCCGCTACCAATTACGATGGGTTTCCCCTCTCGGCATCCGTGTACCAATCACAGCAATTGATTGTCCACAACATTAATGATGTGACTGACATCCACGGGTCTTTGTCAGCCAAGGTATACGAAGACGCGGGGCTGTATACCTATGTGTTGGAACTGGATCCCTCGCTTACCCATGTTTCGCTTTTCAGCACTGAATTTGCCATTTCCGAACCTGTCGTCGCTGGTTATAGTTTTTCACAGGCAGGCAGCAGTGCAGCTTTCGATATTATTCGTTTGGGAGATTCAACCGTTGACGGTCCTCTGATTTATGCAGCCACGGCAGGATGGGCATGGCCGGATACGGATCCCATTACCTTCTTTTTTCAGACATCATCGTTTTATGATCTGACCCGGGAAGAAAACTCGTTTGGCATGATAAACTCCGTCAATTGTACCACTTCCGCCGCTCCGGTTCCCGAGCCAGCCACCATGACGCTTTTCGGCGTCGGCATCATCATGCTGGGTTTATCGGTGACGGCCAGAAGGAGGAAGACCGGCCTGAAAAAGTAAGCTATTGATAACATTAATAGGGTCGGACTCCTGTTAATGTGCGGCTTTGCAGGCTTTCGCTGAAAAGTATGGTCGGTATCAGCCAAAAAAGCTACGGGGCGTCCGATCGGACGCCCCGTAGCTTTAAGCTATAAGAAAAATGTGGGGAAGGAAGAAGAGCGGGCAGTTTGCGAGGGAATCCTCTCGTTTCTTATCTCTGGGCTCTCTGGGTCCTCTGTGTTTCAAATTTTTTTGAGGTAACTATGAACGAACTAAGACGTGTTGCAATTTCCTGCCTAACCTTAGTTTTTATTTGCCTGTTATTTTTAACTCCTCCGGCTTCGGCGCAAAGCCAAGGTTTTTGGACAGGAATTTCGAATGAAGGAGGGCCAGTCAATTTTGTTGTCAACGGCAGCGACGAAGTAGAGAATTTTGAAGTTTTAGCCTATCTGACCGGAGGCTCGGGAGGATGGGGTTGGCTTTGGTTGGGAATAGGCTCTGCAATGTCTATTTCAGGGAACAGCTTTAGTTTCAGTAATATTTATTTTGACGTTACAGGCACTTTTACCGATTTAACTACGTGTACCGGAACCTATGATTATCATGATCCAAATTTAGGATACAGTAGCGGAACCTGGACAGCAAATTTTTTCCCCGACCCATATATTACTTGGTCTCCATCAGACCATAATTTTGGAGAGCAGTTGCATGATACAACAACCGACACGGTTGTTTTTACCCTTACCAATTCGCAGAATGGTACGGCAACCGGTTCGGTTTCTCTGACAGGCCCGGATGCGGATCAATTTGAGATAACCAGCGGTGGTGGGAGTTTCTCATTAACACATGGTCAAATCATGGATGTATATGTGCGATTCGTACCAACATCCGAAGGGTTGAAAACTGCAACATTGATGGCAGATGGAGATTCCCCTGCCAATGACGTAAGCGCGTCTCTCGAAGGGACGGGAACGTATCCAGTTTTGTCAGTCACTCCAAGTTTTCAAAATGTAACGGAAGATGCTGGTTCAGTTACCTTTTCAGTTGCTAATGAAAGTTTAGGCAGTATGTCTTGGACTGCTGAACGGAATCCGTCTGATACCTGGCTAACGATTACCAGTGGCAGTTCTGGGACGGACGATGGTACCATTACGGTTTACTATGATACAAATTATGGTGATGCAAGGACAGGGACCATTACCATTACTGCTGATAGTGCGGACAACAGCCCTCAAATAGTTGAATTGCGTCAGTCAGAGGGTCTTCCTGACATTGCATTGTCTCCGTTGAGCCAAAATTTTGGGGATCAAATGGCTGGTACGAGCACGGATACGGTCACGTTTACTTTAACCAATACAGAAGGTGGCACGGCAACCGGTTCGGTTTCTCTGACGGGTACGGATGCGGACCAATTCGAGATAACCAGCGGTGGTGGGAGTTTCTCACTAACGCATGGGCAAAGCAAGGATATATATGTGCGATTCGCGCCAATATCCGGTGGTTTGAAAACAGCAACTTTGGTGGTAGATGGGGATTCTCCTGTTAATGACGTCAGTGCGTCTCTCGAAGGTATGGGAACTTGTCCTGAATGGAAGCTTACCGCCAGTGATGGTGCCGCAAGCGACTACTTTGGCGCAGACGTAAGTATATCCGAAGATTATATCATCGTGGGAGCTAGCCATGACGATGATAATGGGAGTGAATCCGGCTCGGCCTACATATTTGAACGAACGGGAAGTGGGTGGATTCAGTTGGCCAAGCTTACCGCCAGTGATGGTGCCGCAAGCGACCTCTTTGGCTGTGCCGTGAGTATTTCCGGAGATTATGCCATTGTGGGAGCTAATGGAGACGATGATAATGGGAGTGGATCCGGTTCGGCGTACCTATTTGAGAAGCCGATTGGCGGCTGGGTGGATATGACGGAGACTGCGAAGCTTACCGCCAGTGATGGTGCCGCAAGCGACCTCTTTGGCTATGCCGTAAGTATTTCCGGAGATTATGCCATTGTGGGAGCTAGCCATGACGATGATAATGGGAGTGAATCCGGTTCGGCGTACCTATTTGAGAAGCCGAGTGAAGGCTGGGTGGATATGACGGAGACTGCGAAGCTTACCACCAGTGATGGTGCCGCAAGCGACTACTTTGGCACAGCCGTAAGTATTTCCGGAGATTATATTATCGTGGGAGCTAATGGAGACGATGATAATGGGAGTAGATCCGGTTCGGCGTACCTATTTGAGAAGCTGATTGGCGGCTGGGTGGATATGACGGAGACTGCGAAGCTTACCGCCAGTGATGGTGCCGCAAGCGACTTTTTTGGCACAGCCGTAAGTATCTCCGAAGATTATATCATCGTGGGAGCTAGTTGGGACGATGATAATGGGAGTGAATCCGGTTCGGCGTACCTATTTGAGAAGCCGATTGGCGGCTGGGTGGATATGACGGAGACTGCGAAGCTTACCGCCAGTGATGGTGCCGCAAGCGACTACTTTGGCAGTGCCGTAAGTATCTCCGGAGATTATGTCATCGTGGGAGCTAGCAGTGACGATGATAATGGGAGTGGATCCGGTTCGGCGTACCTATTTGAGAAGCCGATTGGCGGCTGGGTGGATGTGACGGAGACTGCGAAGCTTACCGCCAGTGATGGTGCCGCAAGCGACTTTTTTGGCGCAGCCGTAGGTATCTTCGGAGATTATGCCATTGTGGGAGCTAGCCATGACGATGATAATGGGAGTAGATCCGGTTCGGCATATGTATTTTTAGTAAATTCTTCTGGTGAGGGGGGAGACTTTGATATGGACGGAGACGTTGACGGCTCTGACTTGGTCAGTTTTGTCGGTGATTTTGGCAGGATAGACTGTAATGTCGGAGATCCCTGCGTGGGCGACTTCGATGGAGATAATGATGTGGATGTTAACGATCTCTCCACTTTTGCCGCCTGTTTTGGGATGATATATTAGCCGTAGGTTGTTTCCCTTGCACTTATATAGCAAATATTCATGTTTTTAATCAATGTTTTCAATGAGTTATTGTTTTTGGGCAGGCTCTATCCAATTGCTGTCGGAAATAAGGTCAGGACATGGGAGTAAAGATGAAAAAACGTAACATAGCAACCAGCGGTGCCCAGTGGGCCTGTGGCTTAATATCTTTTTTTGCCATTTGGACAATCTTCCTTATTCTGCCCCTGGCGTCTGGGGCCGCTCTGCCGGTGGCTGACAATGCCGCCGTGATGGAGAAATCTCCGGCCGTGGCCGGCAATACCAATACCGGCGACTACCTGGTGGCCTATTTTGCCGAAGACGCGAGCGTTGTGAACGGCTACAAGCTTAGCGTCCGCTGTTTTAACTCTTCAGGGGTTGCCCAGGGTGATGTCATTCATCCTTTTGATGATATTATCACGACCAATTCCGTCGTCATTCCCCAGATTGCTTTTAATCCTAATACCAGTCATTTCCTGGTCG
>QNBZ01000025.1 GCA_003644295.1 Planctomycetota bacterium | reverse complement strand
GGCAGAGGAGAAGCCAAATCGTATTGCCTTTTGTTTGCGGAGACCGAAAGTGATGTGGCAAGAAGTCGGCTCGAAGTAATGACCAGAAGCAACGATGGCTTCGAGATAGCTGAATATGATTTACGATTGCGTGGGCCGGGCGAGCTTTTCAGCACACGTCAGCACGGCCTGCCGGATTTGAAAATCGCAAATATCATCGATGATTACGAGCTGCTGGTTATGGCCAGGAAAAACGCATTCGAGTTGGTTGACAGCGACCCGATGCTGACGGAACCGGAACACAAAAATATTCGCCGGGCGTTGTTGTCCAAATTCGGCGATTCACTCGGATTAGCAGATGTCGCTTAATACCCCGCCCACAGGTTGCGGTAAAAACACTGCCCCGCCCACAGGTGCTGGAGCCAATTGAGTTATTGACAATCATTTCTGTCCGCTATACGCTATACGCTGATTATGCAGATAACCTACAAAAACAAACAGATGGAGAGGGTTTTAATCGGCGTCAACGCCTTGACGGCGGCTGCGGTGGTGGCCTCATATTTGTGCTTGTTTGGTTTTGATGAGCCATTATTGCCTGTTTGGATTTTATACGCTGTTCAGGTGGCTCTACTGTGCGTCTTCGTCGCCGAAAAAATAACTCGGCTGTTTAATGCTGTTTCAAAGCCAGATTTCTGGCGGGCGAACTGGTTTGAAATTCCGTTCTTGATTGCGCTTGCAGTAATTGTCTTCGGTGCGGGCAAATGGTTTGCTAAAGCAGACCCAACAGCAGTCAGGCATTTCGCAGTTGGTATTTATCTTGTCCTGCAGGTTGTTATTAAACTTAGCAGAACCAGTGTGAATATGGCGGCGTCAGGCAAAAACCCGACGCTGACACTAATCGCAAGCTTTCTGGTTTTGATAATATCAGGCGCCGGGCTGCTTATGCTGCCGAGGTCGTCTGCTACTGAAAATGTAAGCTTCGTTGACGCATTGTTCACCGCAACCAGCGCCACCTGCGTTACCGGCCTGATTGTTAAAGATACCGGCAGAGATTTTAGCTTGATGGGGCAGGTTATTATCCTGTCGCTGATTCAGCTTGGCGGCCTGGGTATAGTAGTATTCGGTGCGGTGTTTGCCTTATTGTTAGGCCAGGCGCTTAGTTTGCGCGAGTCGGTGGCAATGCAGGATTTACTAAGCGCCCGTACGCTCGGTCGAATAGGCAATATGATTGGCTTCATCTTTGTCGGAACGATATTCATTGAAGCCATAGGCGCTGTCAGTTTATTTGGAATGTGGGATGATGTGCCCGGCAGAGTTGCCAATGTTCAGCAGCAGTGGTTTTGTAGTATCTTTCATTCAATCAGCTCTTTTTGTAACGCCGGCTTTAGCCTGTTCAGCGATAGTTTCATCGGCTACAGTAAAAACTGGCGCATATACGTTGTTGTTTGTCCGTTAATAGTGTTAGGCGGACTTGGTTTCGGCGTGCTTTACGATTTGGCCAACATTGCAGCCGACAGGGTAAAACGATTTTTCAAAAAGTGTTTCCGTAAAACCTATCGCTTCTCAATGGAAACACCGAAAAGGATGTCTCTGCAAACTAAAATTGTTCTCAGCGTAAGCGCCGGCCTGATAATTCTTGGCGCATTGGCCATACTTTTGTTTGAGCGCTATGCAGGTGGCGGTGATTCCACTGGAAATCCGGGCATGCTCGGCGCATTATTTCAGTCAATTACCGCAAGAACAGCCGGCTTTAATACCATTGACGTCTCGGAGATGTCGCCGTCGAGCAGGTTTGTTTTAATCCTGCTTATGTTTATAGGCGGCTCGCCCGGCTCAACCGCAGGCGGAATCAAAACCGTAACATTGGCGGTGATAATTATGACAGCTGTTGCCGCTCTGCGAAAACGCCGGGAAGTTGAGATGTTTAAGCGCTCGGTGAGAATAGTCGTCGTTGGAAGAGCGATTACCGTTACGCTGCTTTTTGTGGTGGTTTTGTTCGGCGCTACTTTGATACTGACTATTACAGAAAACGCAAACGGCTTTACTATGTCGCAAATCGCTTTCGAGTCGGCCTCCGCTTTAGGAACTGTCGGCTTGACAACCGGCATAACGCCGGCTTTGACAACAGCAGGCAAATTGATTATCATAGTGGTGATGCTTATCGGCAGATTAGGGCCGTTGACGCTGTTGGCGACGCTAACGTTTAACCTGAAACCGGCCCGATACAGTTATCCGTCCGAGGCGATAATCGTAGGATAGAAATGCAAAAATTAAAGTGCAAAATGTAAAATTGAGGAAGTCGTCCGCCTTTGGCGGACTCCACAATTTTGATATTTAATTTTTTGGGGTTAATACTATGAAGCGGTTTGCTGTAATAGGATTGGGACGGTTCGGGAAAAAATTAGCTATCGCTTTGGCGATGAGCGGAGCCGAAGTTATCGCTATTGATAAAGACCGCAGCGAGGTAGAGCTGATTCGCGACCAGGTAAGTCACGCCGTTCGGCTCGACAGCACCGACGAAGAGGCACTGAAGGCACAGGGTGTCGAAAAAGTTGATGTCGCTATCGTCGGCATAGGCCAGGGCCACGGTGGTGGGCAGGGCTTCGAGTCGGCGATTCTGACGGTGGTGAACCTGAAGCAGATGGGGATAAAGCAAATCTACGCAAGGGCAGAGGACCCGATTGCCGGCGAGGTATTTACAAAGGTCGGCACAACAGAGGTGATTTATCCGGAAATCGAATCTGCCCAGAGATGGGCATATAAACTTATCGCTCCGCAAATCGGGGAGAAAATAGATTTTGCGCCGGGCTACAGCTTGGCTCGAATAAAGGCCCCGGCCAGCTTCGACTGCAAAACGGTTATGGATTTACAGCTTCGGCAGAAGTATAACGTCAATCTGGTCGCAATCAAACGCGGCGAACACAGCAAAACCAAAAAGAGCGAGAAGAGTGAAAAAAGCGGAATTATCAACGTTCCAATGCCCAACACCGTCGTTTACGTTGGTGATATTCTGATGGTCGCCGGCTCCGACGCAGACCTCGCCAAGCTGCCACAGGAATAAAGTAATTGGTTAAATGGTAATTGATTAAATAGTTACAAATCACTAATTTTCAATTCAGGTCTTGCGATATTTTCTCAGCAGAACGAGCAGGTTCTGCATATCTTCAGGTAAGGGCGCTTCGAATTGCATTGTCTTCTCAGTTGTTGGGTGTTTGAACTCCAGCGTTGATGCGTGCAAAGCAACCCTGTTTATAATCGGCTCCTCGACAGTCAGCTTGGCGTCTCTTAACTGCCACGGATAAACCAATTTTCCGCCGTACATATCATCGGCTACAATTGGATGCTTTATATAAGCCAGATGTACCCGTATTTGATGCGTTCTGCCGGTTCTGGGAGACAGCTTCAACAGAGAGTACCCTCTAAACTCCTCCAGAACCTCATAAAAAGTAATCGCCTCTTTGCCGTTTTCGGGCCGAACGGCATATTTTTCTCTTACCTTCGGATGAACGCCAAGAGGAACATTTATCCGGTCGGCGTTCAGTTCCGGGACGCCGTGGACTATGGCCAAATAAGTTTTTTTAGTTCGACGTTCCTGAAATTGTTTGGCGATTTTCCACTGGGCGTCATCGTTTTTGGCGATGACCATAACGCCGGTAGTGTTTTTGTCGAGCCGATGCACAATGCCCGGACGAAACTCGCCAAGTCCGCTCGACAGCTCGTCAGAATAAAAAGTAAGTGCATTGACTAAAGTGCCGTGCGTATTGCCACGGGCTGGGTGAACAATCATACCGGGCTGCTTGTTCAGGACGATTAAGTCGTCATCTTCGTAGATAATGTTCAGCGGGATGTCTTCGGGCAAAATCTCCTTGCTGGGCAGTTCCGGCAGCGTCAATTCTATTTCATCGCCGGGGCTTAACTTAAAACTGGATTTGACTGCTTTGCCGTTGACCTTTACGGCGCCGGAGTCGATGTGCTTCTGGAGAAGTGAACGGCTGAAGTTGCTGAATCGGCCGTGCAGGTATTTGTCGAGCCGGCGCTGCTTGATTGAACTGCCGACTTTAAGCTCCAGCGATTGGCCAGCCGGGTTATTGGGCGGTTCATCATTTCGATGTTTCACCGGTTTGCAATCCTTGCTGTCCGAATAGATTGACGTCACTTGGTATCAGTTCGACTTGTGGCCGTACCGATTCAATTTCAGCGGGAGCCGGTTTCGGCGTCTGCCTGAAAACCACCTTATGTTTGTAATCGTCCATTGTTTCGAGACGCTGTTTCGCCTGAACGGATGCGACTGTACCTTCGAGCTGCGGCTCTGCGACTATTTCATTATATATCTGCTTTGCCTGTTTGAAATTGCCAAGCTCTTCTTCGCAAAGTCCAAGTCCGAATCTGGCCGCTGCCCTTAATGACGGATTGGATGAGCATCTTTCAAGCGCTTCGTTGTAGCTGGCTTTTGCCAGGTTTATCTGGGCCGTTATGTCCCGCTCATTCACCTGCCCGGGACGGTAGAGTAGTTCCGCCCGCAGAATGTCCGCTCGTTTAATAAGCGCCAGAGCAGCGACTGGAGCGTCCTTTATGCTGCGAGCAGCGTCCTGAAGATTGTCGGCGGTTTGAATGAGTTTATACGAATAATCTATTCCCTTGCCCTGTGCCTGAAGGATTTGCATCTTGCTCTGCGGCAACTGGGTGATGAGCTTTGTAAATCCGAGCTGTTCCTGAACCGCCACGACATTTTTATTGTACCCTTTCCATAAGTAGAGGCCTACGACCACAATAATCAGTACGGATACGTAGATAATAGTTGTGCGGTTTTCCTTCGCCCATTGAGGGAAATTTGCTATCCATTCAGCTAATTCGTTGGTCTTTAATTCATGGCGATGTTCGGGTCTCATTTTTCTCTCCGTTATGTCCTATATCGTATGTTTGTACTTGCGAAAGCAGGTACCGGATTGTAGCAGAAATGATTTTATCTTGCAATAGGTTTGTTTGCCGACTAAAATACCGGCTTTCAGTCGAAAGGTTTCAAATGTCAGTAATTCCCACAGAAATGAGGATAAAAAACTTATTTTGTATGCTGGTTTTGTTTTTGTTGTGTGTCGTTCGGGTGTCGTTATGCACTGAACGCAATACGAAATATATTACAATCGATGAAATTAAGCCCGGGATGGAGGCGTATTGCCTGACGGCGTATAAGGGCGCCGAAATAGAAAAGTTTAAGCTGGAAGTTCTAAGCGTAGTTCGCAATGTAAGGCCGGGCAGGGATGCGATTTTAGTTCAGGGTACCGATAAGCGTTTTATCCACACCGGCCCGGTAGCCGGCTGCAGCGGCTCGCCGGTTTATATCGACGGTCGGCTGGCCGGCGCCCTGGCCTTCGGCTGGACCTTCAGCAAGGACCCGCTTTACGGCGTAACGCCAATCGAAGAAATGCTGAGCGTGGGAGAGGAAACTAAAAACTTAAAACTAAAAACCCAAAGCCCAAAACCCAAAACTCAAAACTATGGAATTGGTTACGTATTTGACTTTTCCAAGCCAATTGATTTTGCCGAAATCGACAGGCAGATTACAGCGGCGCAATTTTCCGGAAACAATCCCGGTCTCATAGGTACTACTTTGCCTTGTCCGTTGATTACATCCGGTCTGCCGGCTGGGGTTTGCGAACGGCTGGATACTGCCGTTAGGCCTTTCGGACTTATGGCGGTTGCAGGAATCGGCGGCGGAGTGCTGTCTTCCGTCTCTCGGCCCACCGCTTTCGCGGGGACAAGCCGGCCACTGCAGCAGCAGGGGGCCACCGCCTTGGTTCCCGGCGCTTCTCTTGTTGTGCCGCTGGTAACCGGCGATATATCAATGGAGGTAGTCGGTACTGTAACCGAAGTTGTAGGCGATGATGTCTATGGCTTCGGACACAGCTTTCTCGGTTATGGGCCGATAGATTTGCCAATGGCGACAGGGTATGTCCATACGGTAGTATCAAGTGTAGTTCGCTCTTTCAAGTTTGCCAGTTCTGTTGATATAGTCGGTGCTTTGACGACGGACGAATCGACGGCGGTACGTGGGCGAATCGGCGCGAAAGCCCGAATGTTCCCGCTGACGATAACGGTAGAACGTTACAATGACACCGAGAAACGAGTGTACAACTGTCAGTTGGCGGACAATCGGCTGCTCACGCCGATTGTACTTCGCGCAGCGGTGGCCGGTGCAGCACTTCATCGCGGCAAATTGCCGCCGGAACATACGATTGAATATAAAGTCGCTATCAACACAGGGGATACCGAACCAATTGCTTTTGAGAATATCTCGACCAGCCGGGGTCTGGATGAGATGACAGCCGAGAGTGTCGGCCCGGTCGCAGTCCTTATGAATAATCCATATAAGCAAGTGGGTATAAAATCAATTGATTTTAATATTCGCATAGTGCCGAAAAATGTTGTTTCGCATATATGGTCGGTCGATTTGTCCGATTCAAAAGTCAAAGCCGGTCAGAGTATAGAGGTTGCCGTAGTTGTGGAATCTTTTTTGGCCGACAAGAAAGAGTACCAGTGCAGCGTGGAAATACCTCAGAACCTTGCGCCGGGAAAATACGATTTGCTCGTGTGCGGTTCGAACGATTACAAGAAATTCCTCAGAGAAGCGACGCCATACAGATTTGTTGCTCAAAATATAAGAACGCTTGTCGAGGCGGTGAATCGTCTGCTGGCAATCAAGCGCAATAAATTGTACTGCCTTCTGGTTTTGCCGCCCGGCGGTGTCGCCGTGGAGAAAGCCGAGCTTCCTGATTTGCCGGCCACGAAGACGCTGGTATTGCAGGACGCCAAAAGGACGCTGAAACTGACGCCGTATTCGCACTGGGTTGAAAAAAGCGTAGAAACCGGCACGGTTGTAATTGACAAAAAGGTTATGCACATAACAGTAGAAAAGTAATAGCAAAAATTAAAATACAAAATTAAGGAAGTCGTCCGCCTCTGGCGGACTCCACAATTTTGATTAGGGAGTTATTATGAAATGTAAATCGGTTTATTTTCAGTTGCCAATTTTTTTAGCTCTTTTGGTTTTAAGTTTTCCGACAAGTCGGTGCTTGGCGGTCAATAGTAAGATTACACGGCACAGCAGTAGTGCGGATTTGCTGAACGGCGAGACCAAAGATGTCATCATCGGTTCAAAGGGAACTCTTCAACTTGGCCGGGCGGCTGAAGTACTCGCAGCCGAGTTGGCCGATGTTTGGTCGATAAACAGTATCGTTATAAGCGGCGGAACGGTCTTCATCGGCACAAGCCCAAACGGCGGTATTTACAAATATATGCTTGGCAAACTGACGAAGATATACCCACAAAATGACACAAACGAGCCGAACGATGCCAATACTGTCGAGGCCGAACAGCATTTATCAAATGAACACGTTTTCGCAATGGCGACTGATGTGTCCGGCCGGCTTCTGGCCGGCGTAAGTTCGCCGGCGCGAAACAAATGTATGCTTATGCGCTTCGAGCAAGAGCAGGTGCGGACGATTTTTGAACCGAATGACGCCAAATACATTTTTGCAATAGCTGTGGATATCGATGGCGGCGGTGATATTTATCTGGGTACCGGGCCGCAGGGCAGGGTCTATAAGCTGGATTCCTTCGGCAGTGAAGCCGAGCTGATTTACGAAAGCCCCGACAAGAATATACTTTCGCTGGCGATTGGACAGGACGGCTTTGTTTATGCCGGCAGCGATACCAGAGGGCTTATCTACAAGATAGACCCGCACACCAAAACGGCAACGGTTTTATACGATAGCGACCAGCCGGAAATTACTGCGTTATTGTTCGCGGAAGACGGCGAACTGTATGCGGCGGCGACTTCGGCTAAAATTGCACGGACTGAAACGAGACCTTCTTCGCAGACGCCTTTCGCTGGTCGGCCTGATATAGAATTCAAAAAGGCCAAAGATAACGGCGCAAACGAAGGTGGGCTGAAACTCGAAATTGCAAATACGAAACAAAAAGCCGGCGGTAACGAACCACCCTCAAAATCCATACCACCACGCAAGCCGGCCAAGCCGGCCCAGGCCAGTTACATATATAAGATAACCAGTAATGGCTTCGTAACCGATATATTCGGCGAGTCGGCTGTTTTCTTCTGTATGGCAAAGCCCGCTGATGGCGGACGGAAACTGTTTGTCGGCACCGGAAACAAAGCCCAGCTTTTCACAGTTGACCCCGACTCAGAGGAACAGGCAGTCGTCTATGAAGATAAGCAGGCCTCGCAGATAACCGCGGTAGCTGTCTCTGCTAATGATGTATATCTTGGAACAGCTAATCCTGCGAAGCTGATAAAGTTGGACAGCGGTTTTGCTTCTGAAGGCACTTTCACCTCCGGTCTTATCGACGCCGGCCAGCCGGCAAAGTGGGGCAAACTGCAAATCGAGGCCGACATCCCGCAGGGGTGCAAAGTTCTGGCCGCTTCCCGCAGTGGAAACGTCAAAGATGTGAATGACCCGACCTTTTCGGACTGGACAGAACCGGTCGAAATTACAGAGCCGCTCCAACTGCGCTGCCCGAACGGCAGGTTCTGTCAGTATAAACTTACTCTGCAAAGCAGCGATGGTACGGAAAGCCCCGTTGTAAGGGAAATTGCCGTTGCCGATACTGTGCCGAATCTTGCGCCAAAGGTTGAATCTGTCAATGTCGCTCGAATCGAGGCGGCGAATAAAACAGGAGTCTTCAAAATCAGCTACAAAGCCAAAGACGACAACAATGATAAGCTGATTTACAAAATAGAGTTTAGAAAAATCGGAAGAACAAACTGGATTGAGATTGAAGACAAAATCGAGGCGGACAGCTTTGAATGGGACAGCAAAACCGTAGAGGACGGTCGATACGAAATAAGAGTAACCGCAAACGATGAAAGAGATAACACTACAACAACTAAGTTAATCGGCAGCAGAATAAGCGACCCTGTGGTAGTTGACAACGCCGGGCCAATGATTGACGAATATAAAACCTCCAAAGTAGAAGCGCTGGAATTAAAAATATCAGACGAACTAAGTGCTATCGGCAAAGTAGAATACACGATTGACAGTAACGCTGAGTGGATTGGCGCTATGCCGGTCGATATGGTTTATGATACTACGGAAGAAGATGTCAATATCACGATTGAGAAACTAACTGTTGGCGAACATATAATAACAATCAAGGCCAGGGATGCAGTCGGCAATACAACATACAGGACTTTCGATATTACTGTCAATGCGGACAACTGATTGTCGTGCGATACATCGAATTTGAAAAAGTTGTTGAGACGGTCAAGTCGCTTTGCATAACGGCGGCTTACGAATTGCCTGACGATGTTTTAGCCGCTCTTAAAAAAGCCCGGCGGAAAGAGTCGGAACCGGCTGCTGCGAAAATATTGGAACAGCTTATCGAAAATGCCCGCATAGCGGAAGATGAAAAAATACCGCTCTGTCAGGACACCGGCCTGGCGGTGGTCTTTGTCGAGCAGGGTTGCGAAGCAGCAGTAAAGGCCGAGGCCGGCAAGACGCTGTTTGACGCAATCAATGCCGGCGTTAAAGCGGGCTATGACAAGGGATACCTGCGAAAGAGCGTCGTCGCCGAGCCGATGAATGAACGCAGCAATACCGGCTCAAATACGCCGGCCATAATTCATCACTCAATTGTTCCGGGCGATAAAGTGAAATTGAGCGTTATGACTAAGGGCGGCGGATGCGAAAATAAAAGCCGGTTTAAGATGTTCAAGCCCACAGCGCAGAGAGAAGAGATAATCGACTGGGTGGTTGATGTGGTTAGGTACGCCGGCGCTGATGCCTGTCCGCCGTTTATTGTCGGCGTAGGTATCGGCGGCAATTTTGAATTAAGCTGCCTTTTAAGCAAGAAGGCACTGCTGCGAAATCTTGATAAGAAAAACAGCGATGAGTTTTACGCAAAGCTCGAAGAAGATATGCTCTCTAAAATAAATGCGCTCGGCCTAGGGCCGCAGGGACTCGGCGGCGATACTACCGCTTTGGCCTGTTTGGTTGAGACAGCCCCGTGTCATATCGCATCGCTGCCGGCAGCGGTCAATATCGAATGCCACAGCCATCGGCATAAGTCAGCAGTTATTTAGGCAAAGACGAGGTGGTACAAAATGGAAAATTTCAATACCGATACTCGGCAAAGCATTTATTTCGGCGTGAGCTATGTAATAGCGAGCGAATGGTCTGCCGATGCTATGAAGCGACTGGATTTTCAAAGAGCGCTGGCTGAGAGACAGTTGGACCTTCCTCAGACTTCCGTTGGAGCACGCGATTTTACGCTGATTCGGACGGAACAATCTGCTTTGCAGGTCAAAGTTGCTTCGTTAGGCCCCAGCGTCTCAAGTATTTCAATAAACGCAGACAGGCCGGTTCATACTCTCGATTTGTTCGGCAGGGAAGCCGAGGTGGTATGTGATGCCTACTGCCAGATATGGTTAAAGCAGCAGCGCCAAATTCTTCAGTCTAACGCCAGAATTCGGCACCTGTATAGCTGTCAGGGTCACGCTTTCAAGTATTTATGGGAGGAACGGCTTGGACAAAAGCCGGATGACTTCCGCTACCTCGGCAAACGCCCCGTCCTCGGCGGCGGCCTGCG
>QNBZ01000024.1 GCA_003644295.1 Planctomycetota bacterium | reverse complement strand
TGAAAAAGAGCCAAGAGAACCGTTGCGTCCGATGGGCAGCAAGCGCGAGAGGCAGTACTTGCCGCAGCAGCAGCCAGGACAGATTCCCGGTATGTTCCCGGGTATGTTCCCCGGTATGTTCCCCGGTGAAGTGCCAATAGGACCTCCAAGACAACAACGTAGATAACCGCGCTGTTTTGCTTCACAAAATCGAAGCGGAGTGGTTCAGAATACATCCCTGACTGAACGGATGTGAATTGCATCTTCCAGAGCTGTGAGTTGACTGTCGGAATCAATGATGATTTCATAGTCGCAGCCCGGCAGCATATCAATGAAATTGTCGCTGAATTGCGCCGGCACATCAGAGTTGATTTGCACATCCTTTACAACCATATCTGTTTTTAGTTTAAGCTCCCATCGGCTGTCAGTTATGCGGGAGAGCTGTTTTGTAATTTTGGCGTTCGGCCAATCGATATATTTGTCCGGCAGATAGAAAAAGAAATTCTCCGCCATTTTTTCGCCATCCTTGTCAATCACCAGATGCAACAGTGTTCTATCCGGAGCGGCAGGAAAAACCATCGCCTTTGGAAGTTTCAGGGCCGCTGACGTTTTAAACTGGCCAAGCGCAATTGGAAACGTAACCTTATCAAGCATATTTCCGGCTAAATCGAGCAGCCGACAATTCAGCGTAGCTGTCAATCCGCCTGCGGCTGATTTACTGTCGTTGATTGCAACAACGCTGAGCGCTCGCAGTTGCGGAAGCGCGTTTGCTTTTACATTGCCCAGCTCGGATACGACTGTAATCAGCCGTTTTGAAAAGAAACGCTTTGCGTAATAATAAAGTGCTTTCGGCTTTTTTGTGTGGTCTATTGCCGACCAGCTTATCGCGGGACAGCAATCGTTAAACTGCCAGAATAATACGCCGCTGTTTCTAAAATTGTGCGACCTGAGATGTTCGACATACACCTTGACGGCACGGGCCTGCGTTACCTGCGAAAGATATACGAACTGCTCAAGATTTTTGGCGGTGCCGAATAAATCGCATAGATAGCGATGCAAGCGACTATTGCCATCCAACTGGTAATTGTGTTTTTCGATTGGAAAACTGCCAATGCGCAACTGTTCAGGAGAGCAGAACTTTTTGATGGTTTGCATATCGGGCAGTGATTGAAAGCCGAACTCTGTTACAAATCGTGGAACGTCACTTGGCGGACGAAGGTAGTTGCGAACCGGCTGATAGCCCGACCATACATTCCATTGGTGTATAGTTCCGGAGTTTGGCTCGTTCGGGTTTGCTCTGTCGGCGGAGAGCGGTGTCGTCGGGATGTAATCGCGGTCGGGGTCCAGTTCTGAAAGCAGGCGAGGCAGAAGTTTGTGATAGATTGCTTTGCCGTAGAATTTTTTGCGCTTTCCGAATGAGCTGACACTGTGCATCCAGTCGATTTCGTTATTGCCACACCATAAAACCACACAAGGGTGATTGCGAAGTCGCTTTACGATTTTGACGGCTTCTGTTTTTACTTCGTCAATGAACCACTGCCGGTCTGGATAGTATGCGCAGGCGAACATAAAGTCCTGCCATACCATTATGCCAAGGCGGTCGCAAAGCTCGTAGAATTCGCTCGCTTCATAATAACCGCCGCCCCATACACGAAGCATATTTATATTGGAACGAACTGCGGCATTGAGGAGCTGCTCATAGTCATCAGTATTAACGGAGCCGGCGAATATCGAGGCGGGAATCCAGTTTGCGCCCTTTGCAAAAACTGGCTGGCCGTTTATCTCGAACTGAAATTTTTGGCCGCACCCGTCCGGCGAACGATTGAGCTTTACGGTTCTTATGCCGAAGAACTTTTTTGTCCGGTCGATGATTTCGTCGCCGCTCAGTAGTTGAACGTCAATAGCGTATAGATTCTGCTCGCCGTATCCGCTCGGCCACCAAAGGACCGGCTTGTCGATACGGATTACCGTTGACTGAAAATCTTCGCCAGACTTAAAAGTCAACTCGTGCTTGATTGTTTGGCCGGGGCCGGACAAAGTCAGCTTACAAAGAAATGTTTCTTTTGAAACGACGTCCAGTTTTGTCTCGATTTTGACGTCGGCGTAGTGCTGATTGCAATCTACTGTTCGGATGTGCAGGTCTGCAAGCCGGGCTTTTTTTACACCTTCCAGACGGACTGGCCGCCAGACGCCGCAGCCGGGCAGTGACGGACACCAATCCCAGCCGAACTGGTACTGGGCTTTTCTTACATAGACACGATAAGGATTTATGAAATCCGATTCGCTGAACGAAGTGTATCGCTCCATCAGCTTTTTGGCGTATTGGACCGGTGGCTCGAACTTGACCAGCAGTGAATTATCTTTCGGCTTCAGGATTTCCGTTACATCGAACCGGAACGGGATGAACATATTATTTGTTCTGCTGACGAGCTTGTCGTTGAGCCAGATACTGGCGATTGTGTCCAGGCCGTCGAAGACCAAATCGATGCGGCCGCATTCGAGCAGCTCGGCTGGGGCGTCGAAAGTTTTTCTGTATATCCAGGGTTTTTCACTAACCCAGGAAAAGTTTTCCGGATTAGCGTCAATATCGCTTTGTTTTATTTTATCGGCTGCAATGAGACTGGTAAAAATTGAGCAGGGAACGGGAGTTCTCAGCCAGTCGCCGACGTCCAGGTCTCGCATCCGCCGGGCTGAGAGCGGATATTCCTTAAATTCCCATTGTCCAGTTAAGTCCAGAGACGCTTTCGGCATTGAAGGTTACTCCATTTTAATTATAAAGTGGGCGTTAATTATTACTACTATATCCTAACATTTGAATTTATAGATCAAAGCATTCCGTTTTGATACGGAATTAAACTCATTGACAAACTGGATTCCTGCTTTCGCAGGAATGACAATGCCAAAAATCAAACGTTATGGACTACTACAGCGCAACTTAGTGCCAAAAAATGCCATTAACAAAACTGCAACTTGTGATGTGGCATTATATTTTCGGCTGGATTGAGATACAACAAAATTTATTTTTAGTTCACAGAGCCGTGTCCGCCACAGGCGAACCGTGTTAGCTTAAGCAAAAAATACAAATTTGTGATTCAATCGGCTGTGGGTTTGACATCCTTGAACTCAAAGAAGAATCCGTCCGGCCTGCTGACGCCATAAAAAGCTGACAGCCAGAAGTACTTGCGCACAGTATCAAATTCAGGCAAAAGATTGAAATTAACTAATTCACCAATTTTGTACTGCCCTAACTGAAACGGAGCGGGCCCCGTCGTGGCAATCCCGCTAGAAGGCCGACGTTTGGCTGACGTCAATTGGGACCAGAGCAGTTCGCTTGCGGTTGCATCGTTCTGCAAACAGCATAATCCTACAACCGAAGGGACAGCAGATTTGGCGATGTTAAACCACCCCGATTTTATCGAAGCACTGCCGCCGCTGCTCAATGTGCGAACTGCCCGTTCAACAGCCGACTCGACTCCGAAAAGAAGATGAGTGTCCGTAATGGTAAAAGCCAGTGTTGGCATTTGCGGAGCAGTTGGCTCGGAATCGGCCTGCCAAGCACGTCTGGCAAACATCGGTGTCATCCCGGGACTGAAGAATGGCAACATTCCTGAAAAGTCGAGCAGATAAATCGTATGGCCCAAAAGTTCGCGCCTTGCTTCAGGATTGTTCGCTGCAAATATTTTGCTGTGAACAAGCGACAGTGATTTTTCGAGAGCGGTACGGTTGTTCACCGCCAGCGCAATGAGGTATTGTGGCGTCGAACTTTCAGTGAACGGCTTGTCAACACTCTGGGCGATTATGATTTGCGAGCCAAGATGGTCAATAACGTCGGTTTTCAGTTGCACTGCCGGCTCACCCTGCGGACTGGGCGGCAAAAGCGGCATAAACGCCATCGCAGCATACTGCGGCGAAAAAGCGTAAAGAATCTTGTAAAGCTCATCGTAGGCCTTCTTAATGTTCAAATTGAAAAATGTTACCGAGTAAGTCGATGCGGGGATAAACCGAGGCGGCTTGATGACAGCCGAGTCGGCCTCGAGCATTTTGCATAACCCTTTTTTAGCGCCTTCGATTTTCAGAACCGCTTTGCCGTGGAATGAACTGGCAGGGCTTTTTGCCAAACCGAGCGAACAGGCAAGAGAAACAACGTTATCCAGTCCAAGATTGACCATTGCCGTATTAGTTTTGGCGGTGCCACCACGGGCAAGTATCGTTTTGACGATTTGCTTTATGTTGACGTAGAGAACGATGTCGTGGTAAGGGCCGACTGTTTTCATAGCGGCGGTGTAATCGGAGCTATCGGCTAATGACGAGCCGGCTGCACCTTTGATATGTGCGATAACGAATTTGACCATATCCGGATTTGTAGCCAGTATCATACAATCGTCAATATAGCAGTAAATCAACTCTGTTTCGTCTTCACCGACTACTGTTTCAATAGCAACGCCTCGGTAATCTTCGCTTTTTTTGTGTGAACCATCTGCGATTGCTTTCTTGACGGTTTTATCAACCGCTTCTTTAATTTTGGAAATGTTTTGTCCCCACTGGCTTATGAACAGAACCGTTGGCTCATTGGCGTTTGTTGGCTGATTATTAAGCGCTAAAGCAAAAGCTACTTTGCCCTGCGGCAATACATCCGCATCTAAAATAGCCCTGGCAATGTCGTTATCAATTTCCTTGATTTTTTCGCGCCATTTTGCTTTGAAGTCATCGACAAAAGCAGCCATTGCTGGGTCTTTGTATAGTTTGTAAAAATTGGTTTTTTTAAACTGCGCTTTCAGTTGGCTGAAATTGTCAACCTCTATCAGCAAAATCGTTTCAGGCGGGACAAGCGCAACCGTTTCCGGCACTTTGGCATGAGCAGGAGCAAGTGAGAATAACAGTACAATAACATAAAATAATTTTCGATTTTTAATTTTTAATCTCCTTGTTTTTGAAGAAATTCCGGTTTAGCCATATTGTGTCTTCGGTCCGGCTGAATGTACTTGAAGCCGGTATTCGGATTATCTTTATCATAAGCGAAAGCGTCACGGTTCTCTATGAAATGCTTCACATAATCAACCGGTATTGCAAATCCGAGTCCGCCGAAGAATATGTAGCCCATATTCGTAACTCCGATGACTTCGCCGGCCAAGTTGAACAACGGCCCGCCGGAATTGCCGGGATTTATATCGGCGTTTGTCTGGATATAGACAAGCCCTTTGAAGGCCCTGCTTGTTGTGCTGATGACGCCGTCGGTTACGGTTCGCTCCAGCCCGAGCGGATTGCCGATAGCGAAAACCTTTTCGCCGACTTTAATACTGTCGATGTCGCCGAGATATGCGTATTTGACTTTCGTATCGCCAAGCTCTTCGACCTTCAACAGCGCAAGGTCAATGAAAGGATTAATAGCTTCGATTTTGACTTTTTTGAATCTCTTTTTCTCAAAGCCGTTCTCTGCCTTTTGGAAGATGGTAACTTCAATCTTCGTTTCTTTTTCTATTACGTGATAGTTAGTAAGCAGGTACCCCTCTTCGTTGATAAAGAAACCCGAGCCAAGCCCCGCCGGGCTTGAAACCTTTACAACCGCTTCTGAGAATGCATCCACGCATTTTTCGATAGTTGTTTTTTCGAGATTAGCGGTTTTGTATAATTGATGATTGATGATTGATGATTGACTATTTTTGATTTGCAATTGGGAGTCAGAATTCGACAGTTGATTTGTGTATTCGTATTCGAGTATATCTTCTTTCGGGATGGTCAGAACCGTTACGCCGATGTCGAGGTAGATAAGCGTTTTTTTCTCCGCAAGGATGCTGCCTGTTAGCGTTTGGCCTTCTTTGAGGACGACTGTATCGGCAAAACAACGCACGCAAACAAACAACAGCACAAGAATATAAATGAATAATGAATAACGAATAACGAATATTGAACGCCGAAGTGTTTTTTCCCCTTCGTCATTCGACATTCCTTGTTCGATATGCCCCAGCGTATGCCTTTGGTGTATTCGATGTTTGTTGCGATTTTTGTTTCTGCGCATTTTTGCCTCACGGGTTATGCCATTTCCTTTATCAGAAGCAGTATAATGGTGTTTTAGACCACCGTCAAACCTATTTTCACCCATTTTGTTGGAAAAGCGGGACAGTTCCTGGCGCTTGCCCGTCCGACAGGCGGGTCGAGAACTGTCCCTGTTTTTCCAAATGCTCTTGATTATAAAACCGATTTTTGTTAAAATCCTTATAAATTGAAGATTTGTTACTTTTCTTGATGAGGGTGGCTGGGTAATACCAATTGGACTAAGTAAATGCGCTTTTTGACAAACAATCAATTATTGTGTCATACCTGCGAAAGCAGGCATCCAGTACATATATAAACCTATGGATTCCCGCTTTCGCGGGAATGACAGGGCGCAAAAATTAACTCCAATTGGTATAATAAAATAGAAAAGGAGATGGTACGATAAAAGCCGCTTTTAGCGGAAATAGCTCTTTGACAAGTGAATGATATTTTTTCTTTCTTTTTTCGCTATGTATTGTGAAGGCGAAAAAAGCGAAAAAGTATCTGTTCTAAAAACTTTGTTGGCGTTTGAGCTTCGGTTACGATTGGACTATCAGCCGGAGTAGAATAGGCCATAGGCAGCATTTTTGTGCGAGGCATTGCGTGGTTATTATGAACGTATCAAAGGCCACCGCGGCAGTGGCAAAGCAATTATTGCAACCGCTCGGAAATTTTTTGGAATAATATATCAGACAATATATCAGACGTTGAAAAATAACTGGATATTCGAGGACTTCCAAAACTAACTTTGTAATCGCAAATACTTAACGTAAAAAAACAAAAAAAAACGAAGTAGATTTTTAACATAGGAGATTTGGAAATGGACGAAAATCAGAACAAACAGGACAATTTGCTCGATACCACCGATTCTCTCGAAGCGGTCGGCGTGTTCAGGGGATGGAAAAACTTTTTGTTTATAATAGTAATGGCGTCTCTGTTGTTGCTGCAGGTATCGTTCTGGGTTGTGAATACCGGTTATGTTACGAGCGGTGATAAGCCGAAAAGTGATTTACCTGCTGTTTCATCCGAACAGACCGAGCAGATTAATGTGGCTGCAAAGCAGGTAGTCGCTGAGCAGCCGAACCAGCCGAGCCCAGCGGCGCCGCAACAGCAAAAGATAGGTTCTTTCTTTGGCAACATAAAGTTCGAACAATTAGCGTTGCTCATCCGGTTCCTGGACTTTGCGCTTATACTGGCAGCTATACTTTATTGCCTGACAATGCTGTTCGCACTGAATGTCTCGATGCTTGGCCGGCTTGGTGGAATAAATCATATCAGCCGGGCTTTTTTCCTCTCGCTTGTGATGGTTGTTTTGTTGTTGCCGTGGCAGAAGTTCTTTGGCGGCGTAGTTGCCGGGGCGATGTACAGCCCAGCCGAATTGATGAGCCGCTGTGCAGGCGCCGAGACCAGGGGGATATTCGGCGACATCCTTTTTTATCTGCGGTTCACCGGCTATTGGCTGCTGGTAGTGTTACTGCTTATTTTCTCACAGTTGCGTAGTTTCCGCTGGGCCAGGGCAACGCTTCGCCGGTTGGAGGTAATATAAAAAACCAAATACAGAGTTGTGGGCTGAATAATTTGCAAAGAAGGGTGAAAGACGGGATTCGAACCCGCGACCCCCGGGACCACAACCCGGTGCTCTATCCGACTGAGCTACTTTCACCACAATAATCAATTATCAGTAATTATACCAATTGGACTAAGTAAATGCGCTTTTTGACAGACAATCAATTATTGTGTCATTCCTGCGAAAGCAGGCATCCAGTACATATATAAACCTATGGATTCCCGCTTTCGCGGGAATGACAGGGCGCAAAAATTAACTCCAATTGGTATTATTAATCATTTATTTCACTGCCGCTTGTGCAGCCGCCAGCCGGGCAATCGGCACTCTGAACGGCGAACAGGAAACATAGTTCATCCCTACACGATGACAAAAATCAATACTGTCCGGCTCTCCGCCGTGCTCGCCGCAGATTCCGACTTTTAACTGCTTTCTGGTTTTTCTGCCGAGCTTTGTGCCCATCTCCACCAGCTTGCCGACGCCGGCCTGGTCGAGCTTCTGGAAGGGGTCTGCGGCGTAAATGCCCTTGTTGACGTACTCGGCGAGGAACTTGCCGGCATCGTCCCGTGAAAAGCCCATCGCCATCTGTGTCAGGTCGTTCGTCCCAAAGCTGAAGAAGTCCGCCTCGGTTGCGATTTCATCAGCTGTCAAAGCGGCCCTGGGAACCTCAATCATTGTCCCAATCATATATTTGATTTTGGTTTTTCTTTGTTTGAAGACCGTCTCAATTTCATCGACAATTTCGTCTTTGACCTGCTTTAATTCTGCAACCTTGCCGACCAGCGGAATCATAATTTCCGGCAGTACGATTTTGCCGGCTTTTCTGGCATTTAGAGCCGCTTCGATAATCGCCCTTGCCTGCATACGGTAAATGGCTGGATATGTTATCGCCAACCGACAGCCCCTGTGGCCGAGCATCGGATTAAATTCGTGCAACTGCTCAACTTTTGTTTTTACAACGGCTGGTTTAACTCCAAGGCGTTTAGCCATTTGGGCCTGATTCGATTTGTCATGCGGCAGGAACTCGTGCAGCGGCGGGTCAAGCAGACGAATAGTTACCGGAAGTCCCGCCATCGCATTAAATATACCTTCGAAATCGCTTCGCTGGTATGGTAATAACTTCTTCAAGGCGCCCTCAAAACGTTTTTTAACAACTGCGTATTTTTTCTCGACCGCCTTCTTTTCTTTTTGACTGCCGGCGGCTCCAAGACTCTCAAGCATCAGGGCATAATCGTCAGCGGCTAAAATCATCTGCCTCACCGGCCAGATTCGCTCACCCTCGAAGAACATATGTTCTGTTCTGCAAAGTCCGATGCCTTCGGCGCCAAAGTCCCTTGCTCTTTTTGCATCCTGCGGCGTATCGGCATTAGTTCGCACACCGAGTTTGCGAATGCTATCACAAATTCTCAAAAATTTGCCGAAGCTGCCGCTCATAGTCGGCTCTACCGTAGCTAATCGCCCTGCCATAATTTCGCCGGTTGAGCCATCGAGACTGAGATAGTCGCCCTGCTTAACCGTTAATTTGCCGATGTTAATCGTGCCGGCTTTATAATTGATATTCAGAGCGGCCACGCCGGCGACACAGCACTTGCCCATACCGCGGGCCACCACCGCAGCGTGGCTTGTCATACCGCCGCGAGCGGTCAAAATCCCAACCGCTGCATCCATTCCGCCGATGTCTTCAGGGCTGGTCTCGATACGAACAAGAATAACCTTTTTGCCCTTTTTCCTCCATTGCTCGGCGGTGCCGGCGTCGAAAACAACCTGCCCGACAGCAGCACCCGGCGAGGCGGGAAGGCCCTTAGCAATTACTTTGCGCGCTGCCTTCGGGTCGAAATGCGGATGCAGCAGACGGTCCAACTGTTCCGGCGTTATACGCATAACAGCTTGCCTTTTGGTAATAAGTTTCTCGCTGACCATATCGACTGCAACTTTAACGGCGGCTTCAGCAGTGCGCTTGCCGGTTCGTGTCTGCAGGATGTACAGTTTGCCCTGCTGAATGGTGAACTCCATATCCTGCATATCCTTATAGTGCTTTTCCAGCTTAGTCATCAGTGCGGTAAGCTGTTTGTATGGCTTCGGCATAACCCGGCTCATCTTCTTCAACGGCATTGGCGTTCTGATGCCGGCGACAACGTCTTCGCCCTGGGCGTTCGTGAGGAACTCGCCGTAGAATTCCTTTTTGCCGGTGCTCGGATTGCGTGTAAAGCACACGCCGGTTGCGCAGTCGGCGCCCATATTGCCGAACACCATCGCCTGGACGTTCACAGCCGTACCGAGCAAGCCGGTAATGTTATTTAACTGACGATATTTAACCGCCCTGTCAACCATCCACGAGCCGATAACGGCGTTGATTGCGTGCGTAAGTTGTGTCCTGCCGTCCTGCGGAAACAATTTACCAACATGCTTTTTATAGACATTCTTGTATTTTTCGACAACATCTTTAAGCTGCTCGGCGCTCAATTCGTTATCGAGTTCAACTTTGGCCCTTTTCTTGGCCGAATCGATTACCTGCTCGAAATACTTATGCGGGCAGCCCATCACCACATCGCCGAACATATCGATGAATCGGCGGTATATATCATAAGCGAACCTCGGATTGCCGGTCTTTTTAATGATAGCTTCAACAACATCATCATTCAGCCCCAGGTTCAGCACAGTATCCATCATCCCCGGCATCGAGACGGCTGCTCCGCTTCTGACGCTGACCAGCAGGGGCCGTTCTGCATCGCCCAACTTTGCGCCCATTACTTTTTCCAGCTTTGTGATGTTTCGGTCGATTTCTTCAGCCAGTCCTTTTGGCCATTTGCCCTTGTTTTTGTAATACTCATCGCACACCTTCGTGGCGATTGTAAAGCCCGGCGGCACCGGCACGCCGAGTTTTGTCATCTCCGCAAGATTAGCGCCTTTACCACCCAAAAGCTCCTTCATTTTTGCATTACCCTCGGCTTTTCCGCCGCCGAAAAAATAAACTCTTTTTTCTGCCATTGTCAAAAAATCCTTTCTCTGTGTTCCGAATTACAAATTTCAAACTACCAATGCATCAACTATATTATCTCAGAGTAGTTGTGTCAAGAGCGGAACTTTTGTAACCGTTCACGCAGGTATGAATTTTGGCCATTTTACGCCATTGCTAAGC
>QNBZ01000023.1 GCA_003644295.1 Planctomycetota bacterium | reverse complement strand
GGAGGTAATGATGACGATTGTAAATAAAAAATATATAGAAAAGTGTAAAAAAGCATTAGAACTACAACAGAACTGGGTGCCACAAAAATGGGATATTGTATATGTGGATAGCAAAATAATAATGCTTGAAGATGACCGTTCAGAATGGCACTATAGACATGGGTGGGGGAATGAAATAGAGTGTTTTAAGATAGCAGGCGAAAGCCACGACCCCTTTGTAATTGATAAAAGTGAAGCCGTTTGGCTTCCAACCTATGAGCAACTGTTTGATATGGCTGGCATAAAAACTCTTCAAGATTTTGAAAACTTTATAAGGGAAATATCCCTTGTTGAACAGAATATATGGCTTGGTATAAGTCCAATATTAAAGAAAAATGACTACAAGATTAAGGAAGTTCTTTTAGCCTATGTAATGAATAAATTATATGGTAAAATATGGAGTGAAAGTGAAGGAAAGTGGGTTGAAATGGAGAATAACAACGGAGGAATACAATGAAGATTACCTGGTGGGTTCAAAAGCCAAATGTGAAGTATGGTTGGAGGTTCTGGAAACCTCATAAATGGACAGTGATGGAGACAGGAAGAAGAGCATATACTTTCTTTTTTATCTTTATAGGGATAACTATCTATCTTTAATAATTTAACCTTTATAAAACAGAAGGAGGATAATATGGATGTAAAGATAGTCAAACTACAACTGAACAAGAAGGAATTTGCCAGAGAACTTGGAAAAGTTAGAGATTTACGGAGGATTTCCAGAGAGTTAATCTTCATAGAGGCTGTTTTGTATAGTATGACAGATAACAATAGAGAAAAAATCAAGGAACTGGTGCCACCATCTTATGAGTTGTTTTCTGTTGTGCCAAGTTATAAATATGATGATGAGTTCTACTTTATCTTCGTAAACAAAAGCAAGGAGAAAAAAGATGAACCTGAAAGTTAATCCAGAAAGATATAAAAAGTATGGAGACAGGAGTATAACTGGCTTTTTTGTAAGAGCTCGGCATGGTAATAAATGGGTGTCAACAGATATAATAAACTTAACAGAGGATAGCCTCAAAGAGTGGTTTAATAGTTATTCCAAAGATGGGGTGGTGTATATTGTTATTAAACTTGTTGATGTGATTGATGAGATATTTAACTATATAAAACCATAGACAGGGAGGAGAGATGAAAGTATCAAAGGAAATATTAAAGCAATATAGAGACCTTATCATCAAGAAAAGGGAACTGGAGCTTGAAATAAGTAAAATTGAAGTAGAATTAGGAAGACTAATGATTGGAGCTGGTGTTGGAACAGAAGAAGATTTTTATGAGTTTCTGGAGGAATATAATAAATACATCAAAACTCTTAAATAGGAGGTTGGCATGAAGTTTATAATTAGACCGCAAGTAATAATGTCTCAAAAAGAGTTTAACAGGTTGAGTGAAGAACTTAGACAGTATATTGAGAATAACCTATATATGCTACATGACGACTTCCATAAGTTTTGCAACAACAAGTATGACTATGAACTGTGGGAAGAAGTGAATTATTTAATCATTGATTGCGGTTCAGTAGATGTTAAAATAAAATAAAAATAGGAGGTGTATATGGATAAGAAGAAATGGACGGAGGAAGAGTTGGGGGATATTCTCTCAAAAGAGAGAACCATAGGAAGGGAAATAGACATAAGAAGGTGTTATGAAGTAATGCCAACTAAATACAACAATGTAATCCTGATTATTCCAGAAGATAAGGCTGACCTATCTTCAATGTTTCAGGCATACATAATCCCAAACATAGTTGACATTGATAAAGAAGCATACTGGAAACTTCAGGATTACCTTGATGGTGAAAAGGAACTGGAAAAAGGAGGAGGAGATGAACATTGACGATTGCATAAATGAGTTTTTTAGCATGCCATATGAAGAAAGGCTTAAAGTAGTGGTAGCCTTGTCAAAAATACTTTACGAACATATGCATTCCATATCAACATTCAGCGCCTTAATCCATAATAAACTGAACTTCAAGGAGGATGACTACCCAGTTCTATATGCTTCTGGACTTTTTGAGGTCCACAACAGGCTTCAAATCAATGATAAGAACATAGCTCACATAGTAGTTAACAAAATAACAACTTCCTGTAAAGGATGTCCTTTTCTTCAGTGGGATGAAGGGGTTAATGAATATTGCTGTTCAAAAAAGGATAGGGAGATTGATGATATAAGTTTTATTCCAGATTGGTGTCCATTCCTGGTAGAAGAAAGCGAATAAAAGGGGGACCAAATGGATACAACTATAATGGACAGAGGTAGCATAACAATAACTTTAAGAGATGTTCCAACAAGCATAAAGCCGATAGTAACAGTTGATTGGGGAAGTGGTAAAGCTGTATTCTTCGGGTATCTGGTGGTTTTTGATATTGATAAAAATGAGGTTATCTTTAATACTACGGACACTCCATATCCAAGCACAATAACTATCAAAGGTGGAAAGATAGAGCTTATTGATAAGACCGAGTGAAAGGAGGTAATTATGAAATATAAATTCAAGGGAAAAAGGAAGGACACGGGTGAATGGATAAAAGGGAGCTTGTTTATTCACGGGGAAAAATTCTATATTCTTACTACAGAGGCGAATGTATATCTTAGTGAAGATATGGATAATCCAGCGTATGACTACGGTGAAAACATAATTATGTATGGGATTTATGAAGTTGTCCCAGAAACGGTGGGACAGTGGACTGGGGTGCTGGGTAAAAAAGGCAAAGAGATATATGAGGGGGATATAGTAAAATATCCAGAAACTGTTTTCGGTATTGACCATGAGGAAAGAATGGTTGTGTATGACCCGCCCAACTTCACTATTAAAGAGTGGACACATAGATGGATAAACTGGAAGGATTTAGAGGTGATAGGAAACAAATGGGATAGGCCTGGCCTTCTGAAAGGAGGTAATCATGGCGACTAAACGATATGTAAGGATGTGTGAGGAAGCAGAGGAGATACAAGAATACTGGAGGAAAAGAGGATGCCAACCCGACGACGAGGTTCTAATCTACAGTAATGGTAAGAAGGTTTGGCTGCCTACCCAGGAGCAGTTACAGAGGATGGTCAAGCCCTTTTTTGGTGATATAAAAAGTCTTTTTAGAAATTTTGCTCTTTGGTTGTTAGGGCGATATAGCACTGTCCTCCCAGAAGAATATATTGAACTGTTTGACACGGGAAATGAAGTAACTCTTGCCTTTGTGATGTGGGAAATGTATCAAAAGGTTTGGGATGATAAAGATGAGAAATGGGTGAAAGGAGGTGAATAATGGAAAAAGAAGAAGTTAAAGAAGTTACAGTGCTTGAAACTTACCTTCTGATGGAAGGAGACAAAGTGGTGGCTTTCAGGTTTCTTATATGGGATGGTATGGATGACCAAACAAAAAATGTAATAATACCATTCCCAGTGGCAACAAAAACGAAAGGAGGATACCATGACAGTTGAAGAGTATAAAGACCTTGTAAGAACACTTATAAGCAGTAACTCCTTTGATATGTCAGTCCTTGCAATAGGTAAGCCAGGCATTGGTAAAACACAGGCAATCTTTGACCTTGCCGATGAACTTGATATTGAAGTTTTCTACCTTCCATTCTCAACACTTGCAGATAGAACAGATATAAGGATTGGAGTTCCTGACAAGGAAACTGGAAGGATGGTGTTTCTATATTCAGAAGAACTGCCAACCACAGATAAATCAGGAATATTACTGCTTGATGATATAACAGACGCTGACAGATACCTGATGGCAAGTGCAAAGTCCCTTCTATATGAAAGGAAACTATCAAGGTATAGAGTTCCTGATAATGTGATAGTTGTGGCAACTGGAAACCCCATTGAAGAAGGCGGATTAACCGCAATAGATAAGAAATCAACTACAAGAGTTCTGAAAGTGGATGTTGAAGTATCACTAAAAGGATGGATAAAATGGGCAAAAGACAAGGGAATACATCCACTTGTCATACAGTTCATATCATACAAGCCAGATGCTTTGTATTACGATGATGGGAACACAGTCATAGCACCAAGAAACTGGGAAATAGTATCAAAGGCAATAAAATCAAAAGTGAGGTTATCCTATATAGCAGACCAGTTAGGTTCTATATATGTTGAGTTCAAAGTGTTTGCAGAAACATATAAATCAAGGACCAAATTCAAAAAGACATGGTCAAAGATATGCTCAAAGAAACAGCCAGACCACGATGTAGTTAAGTCTATGAAAAAAGAAGAACTATACATATTCGTTATGGGCTTTATCAGCTATCTTCTGGATATTAAAAATGAGAAAACCGTGATAAAGGCAGTTGAATGGATTACATCCAATCCACTGATAGACGATGAATATAAAACTGTATTCATGAAATCCCTCCTTGAAAGGAGAGACACGCTTGCTTCAAGTGATGACATCATTGAGATAGTAAGTGAACTGTCAATAGGGGAATAACATGGACAGGATTGAGAAAGCGTTAAGAGACGCAAAGTTTCTCTTAATAAGAGATGCTCCATTCCTTGCGTCAAGGATTTTAATATCAAAGCCAACTCTCTTTGTGAATAAGCACTTCCCAGCCGCTACAGATGGGCATGTTATTTACATTACTAAAAGCAAACTGGAAGATGTTGCTGATGATGAACTTGTGAAGGTAATGACACATCTTTTATCCCACGAAGTAATGCATATTGTTTTACAACATGTAGCAAGAGGTGTCGGTAAGAATAAGATTGTATTCAACATGGCTGCTGATATTATTGTTGATACCTTTTTAACCTCCAGCATTTTGAAGGGAGGTATCCTTGACACAGAAAGCCATCTTAACTGCAAGAAGCAATTAGAAAGTCTAACAGAGTTTATCCATTCAGTTATGGATAGACTGCCTCACAAAGAGGCAGATATGCTTGAAGAAAAATACCACTATTCATGGTATGAGCAGAAGATAGTAAAACCCTTCACGGTTGAGAATTTATATAACTTTCTAACTGAACTCTTTGAACTTGCCAATGTTGAGCTTGAAGTTGGAATACACCCAATGGACGAAGTAATACCGAGAGAGATGGATGAAGAGGAAAAGATAGAGACCGAGTCAGTGCTTGAGGGCATTAAGTCTGCTGGGCGTTTACCTGGTGTGCTTGAAGACGAATACCAGACACTGATAGTTAGGTTCAATCCTATTAAGTTCCTTGCTGGGATTATAGGAAAGGCTTTGAAATCAATAGAGGCACAGTTAAGAGTTCCTTCAAGAAGAGGGGTAGCATTAAACTCTGAATATGTAATAGAGGGTTTCAAGTCATCAAGAGGTGCAAAGATACTTATCGCTATTGATGGTTCTGGTTCAATAGGTCCAACAGAGTTTGGTGCTTTCGTTGGTATAGTAGATAAATTTAGTTCTGTAAGTTCAATTGATGTAATTGTGTTTGATGCTACTGTTCAAGACTTTATGGAAGACTATGAGTTGAGAACAAAAAAGGTTAAATTCAAGGGTAGAGGTGGAACTGCTATAAAAGAGGTGATTGAGTTTCTGGTAGAACATTCACGGGAATACGACCTGTTTATACTGCTTACTGATGGTCATATATTTGACCATATTCCTTACAAGGAACTTCCTATCAAGAGCCTGTTTATATCAACAGATAAACCAATTGAGGAAGTAAAGGAGGAATACCCATGCTTTAACGAATACTACAAACTGGACATTGTAAGCTTAACAATAAAATAAAAACAAGGAGGATAATATGCCCTTTTCACTTGTAACTGATGTTAAAAACCGCTTGAAAAAGCGTAAAGGAGACAGGTTGTTTACAGTAATTCTTCAAGGAACTGCAACCACTACTGCACAGGTTTATGGCAAGGATGAGGTGGATGCAATAGGAAGGCTTATGAAAGGAGAGGCGCTTATAGACAAGTCAGGAAGCATAGATGACTATGTTCCAGAATGGGAAGCTGTAACTATATACGAGGAGGAGGATAAAGATGAATAAACTTAAATTAAGAGTATCTAATCTAAACGCCTGTAAAAGGGCTATTTATTACCAGCATGTTATTCCGTTAAAGGAACAGCCAGAGGACATAACTGATATGACACTAATAACAGAATTCCACAACTCTTTAAGGAACTGGTATTCAAGGAACATTGAGAAGGTGGTAAACAGAGAAAAAGCGATTAAAATAAATGTTGACCATGAACTTGTGGTTACTGGGCATATAGATGGAACTAATGAGGATATGACAACACTATTTGAATTTAAAGTTTACTATGGAGAGAATGAATACGAAATCCCAAGAAATTACATACTTCAGGCTTCTGTATATGCCAATGCTTTGTCTATTGACAGATTGAAGATAATAAGATATAATACCTTTGGAAAACTTGAAGAACTGACTGTTGAAGGAAAGGATAAAATTGAAGAGTTGGCAAAAGAGGGGTTGCAGGAACTTATAACCTTAAAAGAGGCTATATTCAAAAGGGAAATACCAGAGAGAACCTATGGATATTGCTTGAGGTGTAAGTGGTTTGATTTATGTTATAAGGCAAAAGAGGTGCAGGATGAAGCACTTGAAGAACTTGCTGGCAAACTTGTTAAAATCAGGAGTGCAATAAAAGGATTGGAAGGGAGGAAATATACGACAGAAACCATGATTAAAGAGATACTGAAAGGTGCTAAAGGAACATATAAAACAGGGGGTTATAGAATAACAGTATATGAAACTTCAAGGGAAATAATAACAGAGGAAGGTAAAAACTTCCTTAAATCACATCCAGATAAGGATAAATTCTTCACGAGAACAAAACCATCAAAAGTTATAAGAGTAAGTGAAATCAAAAAATCATAAAAAGGGGGTGGAAAGATGGCAAAGAAAGAAAAAAGTAAAGAAGTTGCAGTAAAGTATGAAGTAACACCGCCAACAGGGGACATAAATGAACTACTGAAGATTGCTGTTAGAACTGGTGCAAATGTAGAGACGCTTGAAAGGTTGTTTGATTTAAGGGAAAGATACAGGTCTGAAATGGCAAAAGAGAGGTTTTTGGAAGACTTCTCAAGACTGCAGGCTGAAATGCCAGAGGTAGTTAAAGATAAATTAGTTAGAAATAAGGATGGAACACCCAGATATAAATACGCTTCACTGGGTAACATATTGAAAACGATAAAACCATACCTTGAAAAGTATGGCTTTTCAATATCATTCAAGGCAGAGAATAAAGAGAGTGGCGTCAAGGTAACTGCCATTCTAATGCACAGAGATGGTCACTCTGAACAATCATCCTTTGAAGTTCCTATTGACCCTGAAGCAAAGATGTCTGAAACGCAGAAATATGGCTCTGCTTTAACCTATGCAAAAAGATATTCGTTGACCTCTTTGCTTGGAATAAACGCTGAAGATGATGACGACGCAACTGGTGATGAGGAAGTTGTAATTGAGGAATTGTTCTAAAATAGGAGGATAACATGGAACTTGTATATCATGTTTCTATCCCAAAGTTCACAGAGCAGATTATTAACTGTCCAGTATGTGGAAGCCCAACTGTCCTTGTATCAAAGATAGAAAGCGATAATGGTGTAAGTGTAAAGATATTGAGAGTAGATGCTGATACTTTGGCTATAAAGGTTATGAAGGAACTGATAAAATACATGCGTTCAAAAACAGAGGGGATTGAGTATGAAAAGAAAAAATACAACTTCGTTGAATATGATGAGAAAAATAAAGTTTACAGGTTCAGGGTTGAAGATGGAGAATTCACTTTCATAGAAGGAACTATGCAATTTGATGGTGCTAACCATGTTGAGATACTGAAGTTTCTGGTTAACAATAAAAGCACGGCAGATTTAAGAAGAATGGCAAGTCTTGATGAACTTCTGGGGTGAGAACATGAGGACCAATGTAAGGATATTAAAGGCAAAGGGATATATGTTCTACTGGACATGTCCAATATGTAAAGCAAACGCACGATACTTCATTGATGAAGGGGAGTATGATGAAATAACTCTTCATTGTCCTACATGTAATTATCCAATCAAACTGAATGGCATTCCAGAAGAAGCACGGATAAATGCAGAAGTTGAACTTGATAGTGAACAGGAGGAAGCCAATGGAACTGAATAAGATATATCAAGGTAATACACTGGAAGCCCTTAAAACCTTTCCTGATAATTTCGTGGACACCATCATTACATCACCACCCTACTGGGGATTAAGGGACTATGGAGAAGCAGTAAACACGGTCTGGGGTGGAGACCCTGAATGTAAACATGAGTTTGAGCTGAAACATGTTTATAGAGAGCCAAGTAAAACAGGAGTAATATCAGGGAAAACAAAAATGGCACAGAGTTATAGGAATTATAAATCTGGTTTCTGCAAGAAATGTGGTGCATGGTATGGTCAATTAGGATTAGAACCCACACTTGACCTTTACCTGGTTCATCTATGGCAGATAGCAGATGAACTTTACAGGGTCCTAAAACCAACAGGAGTGATATTTTGGAACCATGGGGACAACTATGGAAGTAAAATTATAGGAACTGGAGGACATAATTGGGATAAGCTACAAATAAAAGGTAAATCTAATTTCAGAGCTTTTGAGGCAAGGAAAGTTGAATTAGATGTTCCACAAAAGTCTCTTTGTCTTCAAAACTACCGCTTTATTCTTGGTCTTATTGACATTGATTATCGTATAATGGTTGAGTGGCGTGCAATGGGTAAACCAGAAGGAGAACTTGAGGGAATGCTTAAACATCCAAGAATACAGGCTATTCTGCGTAATTCAATCATATGGTATAAACCAAACCATATGCCCTCAAGCGTGAGAGACCGCTTTGCCAGCGCCTATGAGCCTGTGTTCTTGCTTACTAAAAGCAGGAAGTATTGGTTTGACCTGGATGCAGTAAGGATACCTTATTCGGAAAGCGGCAAGCAGAGGAGGAAATACCCTGTTGGTAAGTTTGGTGGCAATCCCCAGAACCCTATGGGTAAGTTAAGTAAAGGAATAAAAGGTGGAAGTGAGGCAACTATGCTTCCAGAAGAACCGCATCCGCTTGGCAAGAACCCTGGCGACATGTGGGCTATTCCAACTCAACCCTTCCCAGAAGCCCACTTTGCCGCCTTTCCAGAGAGGTTAATTGAACCAATGATAAAGGCGGGATGTCCACGATGGATATGTAAGAAGTGTGGAAAAGCGAGGGAGAGGATAATAGAACCGACAGAGGAGTATAGAAGGAAATTAGAAGAAGGAAAAGGATATTATGAGAATTATAAAAAAGCTGGAAAGAAAAGCAATAAATCCACAACATCCGAATACTATACAGTTGGTTGGACTGACTGCGGTTGTAATGCTGGATGGAGACCAGGGATTGTCCTTGACCCTTTTATGGGTTCTGGAACTGTCGCTGTTGTTGCAAAGAGGCTTGGAAGGAATTGGATAGGGATAGAGTTAAACCCAGAATATATTGAAATGGCTTACAGACGGCTTGACAAGACTGTCTATCAACCAGAACTATTCACTTAAAAATGGGAGGAATTATGCATTTTATAGGTCTTCTAATACTATGGTTTTTCTTTGGTATGATAGGTGGGTTTATTGCTTCAACAAGTGAGACATTGAGAGGTTCTGAAGGTTTTTGGTTTGTCTTTTGCTTTCTGTTTGGTATATTTGGTATAATTATAGAATTCATTGTTATGCTTATCATAAAAGTCGGTTATCCTGATAACAAATAACCCTTACAAAGGAGGACCGTATGATAAAAGAAAAACTTAAAGACCTGATGGACACTATTGATAAACTGGTGTTTGTATGGATAAGCCCATTCTTAATGGTTCTTGAAGTTATTGGTCTATTCAAAGGGAGGAGATTATGAGTAAGGAAATCTTGTTAAAAAAGGGAGATGTTTACATAGGTTTTGGAAGCATTGACATTAAAGCGGGTGCAAGCCAGGAAGATGTTGACAAGGAGTTTAATGAGGTTAACAGAGCCAAAAGGGAAACCATAGAAAGACTGATTGGAAGGATTGAAGGAGCGCTTCAAGCTCTTGGATGTGATGACGACAGCATATCATCAATCATTGAGCAAGTGAACGATGATATTGATATTGTTGATGATTACTCAAGCACAGAGGCTTATCTTGCAAAGATAAGCGAACTACTCGCAGACGGCTGGACCGTTGAAATTTATGGTTAACCTAAAACAAAGGAGGACGTATGTCAAGTAAAAGTCTCACTATTAAAAGGCTTGTTGCCTTTTGTATTCTAATGCAGAACAATGGTGGGATACTCAACAAGGCACCATCATATCTACTGGAGAAGTATGAGGCGGTAATGAACAATAAGTATCCAGAAGCTTATCTTGATGTGAACAATCTGGCAATATTCAAGGAATACCTGAAGAAATGGAGGGTGGATAATGCATAAATTCGCAATGTTTTTATTGCCAAAATCAATGGCTGGAACAAGCATGGAGGCAAGAGAAGTGGTTTACTCAAACATGCTCAGTAGAGTGGAGGAAGACGGCATGGATTGGTTCGTAATAGGTGGTAGGTTTAGTGGAGAATTAACAAGAATGAGAATGAAAGAGGAGGAACTTGAAGAGTTTATGGATAGGTTTGAAGAAAAGTATGGATGGTGTGTTGATAAAGATAATTCAGAGGAGAAGAGGAGGAAACAGGAAGTGGAACTATTAAAGGAAATGGGGCTTGATAAATATATTCCAGAGGGAACTGACTGTATATTCTGGAGAGACAAATACAAAACATATGGCTATATAGACGACGCACAGATACTGGATGATGAACTGTATAAGAAGATTAAAGAGATTTTATCCAAAAAGGGACTTGTAATAAGAGAACACCTCACTGCTGGCGCTGTAATCTTCC
>QNBZ01000022.1 GCA_003644295.1 Planctomycetota bacterium | reverse complement strand
CCGACCCGAACCAGGCCAAATCGGCGGCTATGGCAAAAACACGGGAACTGCTTAAACAGATAAAAGACGGTGCCGACTTTGCGACCTTGGCCAAGGCCAATTCGAGTTGTCCGTCAGCGCAGAAAGGCGGTGATTTGGGTTTCTTTAGCAGAGGCAGAATGGTGCCGGCTTTTGAAAAGGCCGCCTTTGAATTGAAAGTCGGACAGGTCAGCGACATTGTGGAAACGCAATTCGGATACCACATAATAAAGCTTACGGACCGCAAAGACGCCGTTGTTAAGACATTCGAGCAGGCCAAAGATGATATAATAAAGATGCTGGCGCAGAAGAAACAAGGCGAGCTTGTTAAAGAGTATATCGACTCGCTAAAGGCAAAGGCAAATATCGCCTATCTATAAATGTCAAATGTCAAGTGCCTAAAATTGTGGACTATTTTTTTAACTTTAGTTCACTTTTAATTTCTTTGTGCTTTTGTATCACAGACAATAACCATTTATAGCAGTGTTTCCGGGGCAAGGTTGGCCGACTCTATATCTTTGAAATACTTTGCTGTGCCGACCTTTAGCTCAATCGTAGCTTCCTCATCACAGATGATAATTCCTTTCGGGTGCATCTGCAGTGCGCTAATTGTCCACATATGATTTACGCCCTCTTCGATAGCATGCTGCAGGGCGCGGGCTTTATTGTGGCCGTTGACGATAATCAGAACTTCCTCAGCGTCCAGAACCGTCTTTACTCCCACTGTCAAAGCGGTTTTCGGCACCTTGTTAACATCGTTATCAAAGAACCTCGAATTGGCGATGATAGTGTCGTAGGTCAGCGTTTTAACACGTGTCAGCGACGACAGGGACGAGCCCGGCTCATTAAAGGCGATATGGCCGTCCGGGCCTATTCCGCCGACAAAAAGGTTAATGCCGCCGAGTTTTTTTATCTTTTCCTCATAGCCGGCACATTCAGCTTCAAGGTCCGGCGCATTGCCGTCAAGGATATTGACATTTTCTTTTTGAATATCTATGTGGCTGAAAAAGTTGTTCCACATAAACGAATAGTAGCTTTCGGGATGGTCCTTGGGCAGATTCACATATTCGTCCATATTGAAAGTAACAACATTTTTGAACGAGACCTTGCCCGCCTTATTAAGTTTTATCAGTTCTTTGTACATTCCCATCGGTGAAGAGCCGGTAGGAAGCCCAAGAACAAAAGGTTTGGCTTCGCTCGGGCCGAATTCGTTGATTTTTTTGGCAACATAGTTGGCTGCCCATTCGGATACTACTTCATAATTTGGTTCAATAATTACTCTCATAAACTGCTCCTTAATTTTTTCATTCGGTTAATTAATTCATCGCCGAGCCCTGTTTTCTCGGTTATGTGTTTTTCGATTTCAGAGACAAAACTGTTTTTTTCGAACGTTCCACGCACCGCTTCAAAGTCGCTGTGTTTTGCATTCTCACTGTCATCGAGACCATATCCGATTTGAGCGGTGGCGGCAAATTCCTTTTTGGCGTCCGCATAAAGCATACGGTCAAGTTTTACGACGTTCGTTTTCCATTCGTTTGTCAAATCAATAACATCCTTTGCGGTTACTTGTTCGATTGTTTTGCCGAGCTTCTGTTGCAGGATATTCACCGCCCACGTCCATTCGTAGGTATAGTAGTTCTCGTGCATCGAGCGGAAGGTATCATCCATCTGTTCCAGCGTATCTACTTTGCCGCTTTCGATGTCTCCGAGCAGCCCTTCCACGATTTGCTCCGGAGCGAACAGCCCAGCCAGGTCTATCCATTTGCCGACTCCGATGTCGGTATCCGGCTGAAGAGCTTCTTGGATTTCCCTGTCGTTCTTAAATTCTTTTTTCTCCAGCCGTTTAATCAGAGAATTACCAAGAAATTTATCGATACCCATCCGGTAAAGCATTATTCCTTTGTCCAGCGATGAATTTTTTATTTTGACGCTGTGATATGTGAAATAATCACTTGTTTCGCCGGATGTTGCTCTGATGTTTTTGAGCAATTCGGTGCCATTAAGCATTTTCTGAATAGTATAAGGACTTAAAAGATTGAAATTGATATAGTCCAATTGAACAGGGTCTTTGCGTCTGTCGCGGTTTGGCCATTTTCGGGCGTCTCGAATGGTGCCAACGCTGCGCAGATTAACACCGGGGACAAGAACGCTTTCGTCTTCGTGCTCAATCAGATATGAAAATGGTAAATCCGAAGTGTCTGAATTTCTGTAGTGCCTGCCCATTACAACGCTGAATGCCCCGACCTTTGCCGGCCAGAGCATATATGAATCACTGGCGGTCTTGGAGCCGCGCTCGACTATACCCTGATGGACAGGGCCGAGTTTGTACATATGGTTGCTTTGGTTAGTTCCGCTGCCGGCGTTGAGAAAACTGAACAATCCGGCAATCAGCAGCGTAGATTTATGATGCGTTACAGTGTAAGGCCCTGCGAATACCGCACAGGCCTCTCCGTGGAAGCCGCCGCAGTTGGCAAAGAACACCGAGTTTTCCGCAGAATACTGCTTGGCTAATATAGTGCCTTGGCCTACAAAGCATTTGCTTATGATTGTACCGTCGGTGATTTTAGAGCCGGAACAGGCAATGAAATCCTCTGCAAAAACCCCTGGCCCAATATAGACAGGGTCATCGGCGGAACTGTTGATTGAGCCATTCTCCAGCCGGTTCACTCCCTCTAAAACGGCTGACCGGCCTATTTTGACGTTCTTGATAATGCGACAGTTTATAATTCTTGTACCCGTTGCCAGCAGACCAATAGACGAAGTAACGGATTTGGTGTAGTCGGTTATCATCTTTCGGATGTTTTCAACTACTTTTGGCCGATGTCTGTAAAAGGCAATTACATAGGCCGTATGAGCGGATAGGCGGTCGTAAATTGGTATCTCTCTGCCGCCGGCTTCATTGACAACAGCCACCTCCGTTCCATTGCCGAACGAACTTTGCCCTTCAACCGCAAGCAAATCAACGTTATCGATGACCACGTCATCTTCGATTGTGTAGTTGGCGACGTAGTTCCTGATGTGGTTTATATATACGTTATTGCCGATGGTGCAGTTATGAATTGTTGCGTTGCTGATTCCGGACGGTTTGGTAACGCCGCCGAAAAAAGACACCCGCTTTTCAAAAACGCCTAATTTTATTTTGCCGGAGAAGTGTGAGGATTTTACTTTGGCTGCGTCGAAGCCATCAGCGACCTGAACATCCGACCAGTCGTCGCAGCTACAGCCCTGGCCGGCCAACAGGGCGATTTCCTCGGCGGATAATGAACGGAACTTTGACGCCATTTTCTTGCTTCCCGTTATTGTAGGGCTTTATTTGCAATTATCTCGGCTGAATCCGGAGCAGCATCTGGTATCAGCGATAGTAATTGCTTAAAATTGTAAGAGTAATATGGCTGATAACAGGCGGCATAATTTTCTTCGCCTATGTCCGCAGCGTTAGCAACCCATAGTTTCAGCTCCATCGGCGCAAAAAGAACGCGATGAAGGCAATGCTTCATCGCCACCGGACGGTTCATAAGCTCAAGAGCCACAGGAACATCAATTTTACCATACCGCTTCTTTACCAGAGCCGCCAGATGTTCGTACCTTTTGCCTTCGCTCATCAGCACTGCATCATCAATAGCATAAGGAAGCTGTGGATGTACATCGCTTGATTTTATAACCTCGAATTTTTCACCAGTACAGGCCAACCCAACTCCGTCTGGAATTTTGCCGTCCGAAATAACATAGTAGTATTCACAGGTACGTTTTGCTTGTCTGAATATATTTACTGCTTCATCGAGCGTCTCGGCTTCTTCCAGCACTTTGCGTATCAGAAACGACATCGGCATACCATCCCAGTGGCCTTGGCAGCTGCCGCCCATTTCGCCGATTGCAATTTGCTTGTCGTTCATTCCGGTTACCGAGCCCAAAAAGCCGGCGTATCCTGCGGTAACGAATGAATTATATCCGTTCGGCTTTGCCACCGTAACTACCGCAAACTTCTGCAATCCTACACAGGTCATATAATCAAGAATTCGTCCATGTAGCAATTTGCCGCCAACAGTCGCTTTACCAAACAGCGCAAAGCCGCTGCAATGAAATAATTCCGGAAACACGTTAGCCAACTGCACATCTTTCAGCGGAATATCAGCTCCGTCAGCTAAACCACGCATTTCATCGAAGTATCGTTTGTTGATGAATTTTCGCGTTCGTTCAAAGGCGTTTTCCAGACCGCCTGGAAACAGATAATCTTTTGATTGTCTCGCCTCAGCGGTTTTCGCAACAACCAGAACCAGTTTTACCACTGCCTGAACCTGCGGCTTTAACAATTTACCCTGCTGATATCCCATTTCGTAAGGGCTGCCGGCTACCAACAATACTCGCTGGCCGGATATATCCAGCAATGCGCCTCTGCCACACCGAGCCGTTACCTTTGCCGGAGCGGTTGGCATAACCGTCGCGGCTCGGCTCAGCCCTGAAAATAAAATTACGCTTACTAAAAAAGCGAGCGACAGGCGCATCAACAACAACTTTTTCTCATATTTGATTCGCATCTTGTAGCGGAACACCCTTTCCTCCGTTATAATATCTATCAGGCACGCCCTTGTATTCAGACAAGCACTGAATCGGCCGACAATTCTTCCACATCAAGGGCTTTTGTCTCGACCCTGAGTTGGTTTATGATGTACTCAGCGGCGGCGAGTCTGTGTTCGGCAAGTTTGCGTACCTGTTCAAACCTGAAACCTTCTTTTAACCGCATCTGCCAGTATCCGTAGTCTATTTTCTTCTTCCAGTTTTGCAGAACTCCGCCAACGCCTTTGCCGCCGATAACGAACCGCCGATACTCATTAAGAATCCCAATTGCTCCTATATCGTCCAGGTTTCTGGCGTCAGAAAGTATCATCGCCTCGGTTCTCTGCGTCAGATGACTACCGCTTTCGGTGATAATGCTGCTTATCTTCTCAATTTTTGATTTTTCGATAACACCGGCAAGTTTTTTAGTGGCAAGCTCGGCGGAAACTTCCAGAAGACCATTGCCATTACCATTGGAAAACGCCGAGTCAACGCTTCTATTGTTTTCCTCAAGATAGCGAGCCAATCCTGCATCACTGAAATATGTCGCCGATATCAGGCAGAACCGGTCTATTTGCAGGCCAGCCATTAGCAGCTCCGGCAATCCGCAAATGTGCTCGACATTACGGACTAATCGCAGGCCACGGTACCAAAGAGAACTATCCGGTTCGCTCGTTGTGGATGGTACTATCAGGGTTTGCCTGGCAAGGTCCTTTACGATATCTAATTCAGACATAAATTTCCATTCCTTGAAAATTCGCCAGTCCGTTGTTTAGTGGAAAATCTGCGTTTAGTCAAGCTTTTTTTTGGCATTATGAATCCGATGTGCCGTTCGGGCAAGTGCTGCAAAGATAAATCACAAAATTTTTACCAAAATCTGGAGTAATCCGTTGGCACAGGACGATGTTTAATATATAAGAGTATCATACCCTCTAAAGGTAATAATCTGCAGGTCCTTTAGGTTGTTTTCAGGGACGAAACTATGTCAAATCAGCCACGGGTAGCAAAAGTATTAGCAGCACTGCTGGTCTCAATGACGGCCTGTGCAGTGGTCTTAATGGCTCTCAGTGGCAATCCTCCTTCAGCCGGCCCATTTTGCCTGTCAAGCTATTATCGCCTTGACCCTGTTGAAAAGGCGCTCCATTGTCGCTCTGCTTATTCCCCTGACCGCTGGAGGTGCATTGAAATCTACTATAGCGGAACAAAGGCCGGAAACATCGACCAGTTGGCCTCGATGAGCGGATTGGCCGGGCCAGAGGATATCAACTGCCACTTCGTTGTCTGCAACGGCCTCGGCGGAGACGACGGCCAGATACAATCAACCGAAAAATGGCAAAGACAATGGTCGGCCATACCGGGTAGAACATGGTACGGCAGCGGACAGACTATCCGTATTTGCGTTATAGCCGACCCAGACGGCGCCAATTGGACAGGGCCGACAGACTTCCAGATAAAAAGAACAGAATCGCTGGTAGAGGGACTGTGCAGAGAGTTTGACATTCAGTCAAAATTCATCTATTACCCAGGCGATTGGCGGTAAAACAATATCACCTAAAAAACAAAGCCGCACATCCTGTCGGATGCACGGCCTTTTCTTTAGTTTTCCATCGTTATATTTCTGTCTTTGTTACCAGTCCCAGTTAAAACCTCCACTGTCTTGTTGCGGATTCTGTAAATCAGGGTACTGATAATATCGGCCATCTCGTCCCATTCTTCGATGCGGGCGACTTTGGCCCCAGCCGTAAGTGTGTCTCCGCTGGAAACCATAGCAGCCCCTGCCATCGACATTTCTGCCTTGAAAACCCCGACCATATCCATATTGTCCGCCTCGAAACTGGCCGACTCGGCCACGCTGACCGTAACCTCTGCGGCGAAGCCACGGCCTAAACTCGCTGCGGGTGCCCCTGCGCTGCCGCATTGTTTCCCTGCGCTGGTGCATCTTTTCGATTAACTCTCCCATTTTTTCTTTGTCGTTGTTTTTGTAGGCATTTGTAAGCTCATCCAGCCATTTGTCAAATCGCTGCCCAAGCTGCTTTTGCCCACCTTGAAAACCACGACGGCCCTGCCAGGGATTTTGAAATTGCCGAAATTGCAGCTTCGGCTGGGGATTATCATACCAATCCTCAGCTAATACGCCCTGAACTACTGCCAGTAAAACCACCACCACGATGTAAGGCATAATTTTCTTCAACATTTTTAGCTCCTTTCCAAAATTACGGTTACTTTTCACTTTGCAAATTAACTTTCCATATATACAGACGGATTTAAGGTGTGATTTATTGCAGCTTTTGGGAAAAACTTGTAGAGAAATAGCTTTTCAGGGCTTTCCCAGCAGCCCGAAGTTCTGTTTTTCAGTCAGAACCACCCACGCCCGCCAATCTTTTTTGTAGATTCGCATCGGCTCAATCGGCTGCACGTCCGTCAGCCAAGCCAGGAAGCCGAACGGGCAATCTGCTTTGCTCTGCCAGTATTCCTCGGAGCCGGCGATTAAGAGGTTGTATTGCTGTTTTATTTCGACTATTTTCGGGGGCGTTAGATTTTCGTAGTATTTGACCGCAGCGACCACTGCCGTTGCACAGACCGGCCCGCCGCTTTCTTTCAGGAACAGTTTATCGCCGACTTTAACCCGTCCGAACGGACTGCATTTAGTTTTGGTCAGACGCGATTCGATGGTTTTTCGACCATTTAGAATCGCATCCAGATAGGGTCTCTTAAGAATTACCAAATGGTGATTTATCATAATAACCGGCATAATAAAAACATTATCAATAGATAGCAACTTCTTTGACGAACACCGTTGGAGAATCTATAATCGGAGCGGTTTGTTAAGGGTGAAAATATGGAACAGGTTTTAATTGTCGTAGTCGCGGTTTTAATGCTGGCCGTCATTGGCCTTCTGGTCTGGCTCATCAACACCAGTTTTTCCAATAAGAGCAAGCTGGCCGGCGTTGACCTTTTGCAGCAGCAACTTGAAGCGCTAAAGGCCGCTCAGGATAAACTGTCGGAAAATATGCAAAAATCCTTGCAGTTCGGCCAAACCACGCTTAACGAAAACTTACAATCGAGCCAGAAGGTGCTTGGCCGGTTAAATACCCAAATCGGCGAATTGCAAGGCACAAACAAACAGATGCTTCAGGTCGGCACCGAGGTAAGACGCCTGCAGGATATTTTGAGCAGCCCGAAGCTACGGGGTCAGATGGGCGAGTGGTCGCTGGAAAATCTTTTGTCCCTGATTTTGCCCAAAGACAGCTACGAACTGCAATACACATTCAAAAACGGCAAAATGGTCGATGCCATTGTCAGGTTAGCCGATTTTTCGGTACCCATCGATGCAAAGTTCCCGCTGCCGGGCTTCGAGAGGTTAATAAAGGCCGAGACCGATGAAGAAAGAAGCAGATTACGCAAACAGTTTCACAAAGACGTAATCGCTCATATCGACAAAATCGCTTCAAGTTATATCAGGCCCGTCGAAGGAACGCTGGATTTTGCCCTGATGTACATACCTGCCGAGAATGTCTATTACGAAACGATTGTCAAGTACGCCGACGATGCGAAGGATGTTTTGCAGTATTCGTTAGAGAAAAAAGTGATACCGGTAAGCCCGAATTTGCTGTATGCGTATTTGATGACGGTGGTGATGGGACTGCACGGCTTGCAGATAGAAAAACAGGCCGCTGAAATACGTCAGAATTTGAAAAAGCTGAACGCTGACTTTACGGAATTTGTTTCGAACTGGGACACGCTTGGCAGCCACATTCGCAATACGTCTAACAAGTATGACGAGGCCGGCAGAAAATTAGACCGCTTCGGCCTGCAATTAAACCAGATACAGGAAGGACAATAAAACCACCCATCTTTCCCTTACCTTGGTTTTGCCGGGGATTTAGAACTGTATATGAGAACATAAGCAATTGACTATTGACTATTTATTATTTACTATTGAATACCGGTTGCGAGGAAAGGTTAAAATTGTATGCTGCTTACCGCAGGGACGCAAAAAAAACAGTGGGTAATTCGACCGCCGAACCCCGAGGCTGACCAGCTTGCCAAATCGTTGAAGGTCTCGCCTCTTTTAGCACAGGTTTTAATCAATCGCCGAATAACCAGCCCTGATGCCGGGCGTGTTTTCCTCAGGCCGAAATTAACAGAGCTTATCAGCCCGGAACTTATGCCGGGAGTAAAAACGGCGGTTAAGCGAATAAAACAGGCAATAAAAAACAAAGAAAAAATCACCGTCTATGGCGATTATGACGTGGACGGTATCACAGGCGTGGCAATTCTGGAGGAAATTCTAACGCTGCTTGGCGGCGACGTGGATTACTATATCCCGCATCGAATAGACGAGGGCTATGGCCTCAACGGCGAAGCAGTGCGGACGTTAGCCGATTCCGGCACCAGTTTGTTAATCACCGTTGACTGCGGCGTTACCGCAGTCAGCTCGGCCGAGCTCGCCGGCCAATTGGGACTCGATTTAATAATAACCGACCATCATCAGAGCGGCCCCGAATTGCCTAGGGCCGTTGCCATTGTCCATCCGGCGATGGACGAATCGTATCCCAACCAGGATTCATCCGGCTCGATGGTTGCCTTCAAGCTGGCCTGGGCGATTGCCAATGAATTCAACGCCGGTGCAAAACTGGAACCGAGATTGCGGGAATTTATGCTCAACGCAACTTCCCTGGCGGCAATGGGAACTGTCGCTGATATTATGGACATCCGAGGCGAAAACAGGGTGCTGACAAGCTACGGACTCAAAGCCCTGCCTAATTGCGAACTCTGCGGAGTACAGGCACTGATTGAATCGGCCAACCTCACGGGAAAGGGACTCGACAGCTTCGACATTGGCTTTCGGCTTGCGCCAATGCTAAACGCCGCAGGGCGAATGGGACACGCACGACTGGCGGTAGAACTGCTGACATCGACCAGTCAAATACGCTCGATGCAAATAGCCGAATATCTGAAAGAGCAGAACAACCAACGCCGGAAGTATGAGCAGAAGATATTTAAGCAGGCCTGTGAAATGATAACCGAAAAAGGCCTGAATCATCCCGACCAAAAGAGCGTTGTTCTTGCGGACGAAAACTGGCACACTGGCGTCATAGGTATTGTCGCATCGAGAGTAGTGGACAAGTTCTATCGTCCGAGCATTATGATTAACGCCTCCGGGCCAATCGCTGCCGGCTCGGCCCGCTCAATAGCCGGCTTTGACATTCTCGGCGCAATCAGCGCATGCTCACGGCATTTAGCAAGTTTCGGCGGACACAAAATGGCAGCCGGCATAACTATTGAAGCTGATAAGATAGAGTCATTTGCAGCCGACTTTGAATCCTACGCAAAAGAAAACCTGGGCGAAGATGATGTAGTTGCCAAAATCTGCATAGACGCAGAAGTACCATTGAGCAAATTTAGCCGGGAGACGGTCGGTGAGCTGAAAATGCTTGAGCCGTTTGGGCAGGGCAATCCAAGACCGGTTTTTGCGACAAAAGGTGTTCGTCTGTTCTCTGCACCCAAAAGAGTCGGCACGAAAGGCAGCCATCTGCAACTGGCCATAACAGACAACACTGCTTCAGTCCGCTGCATCGGTTTTGGTATGGGAAAACTGGAGAAGAAACTGCTCGACAATGAGTTCTTCAATGTTGCATATCAGCCGCAGCTAAACACCTATAACGGCTCTACAAATGTTGAATTCGTCCTGACCGACGTTCAATTTGAATAACCGGTATATGACTTTCGATGAACTTTTAGCGCTTGTTTCTTCACCAGATGCGCCGGGGTTGTGCCTCGACTCTCGCCTCGTCAAAGCCGGAGATATTTTTGTAGCTGTCAAAGGCACGGTCCATAACGGCTGCGATTTTATCGACCAAGCCGTAGCCAACGGTGCCAAGTATATCGTCTGCCAAAAACGATACACGCAATACGCAATACGCAATACGCAATACGAGATTATAGTCGTAGAGAACTCGGCAAAAGCAGCGGCGATTTTAGCACAGGCCGGCAATGGCAATCCAGCTTCGCAGTTGACCAACCTGGCCGTTACCGGCACAAACGGCAAAACCACAGTCGCATATCTGGTTCGCTCGGTGATTGAAAATGCCGGCGAAAAGTGCGGCCTTATCAGCACCATTACTTATGATACCGCCGCCGAAAGCTGCCCTGCAACTTTGACAACACCGGACTGTATAACTATTGCCGAAAAACAACGGCAGATGCTTACTGCCGGTGCAAAATATATGGTTATCGAGGCCAGCAGCCACGCCCTTTCGCAGAATCGACTTGCAGGCATCAAATTCAAAGCTGCCGGCTTCACTAATCTGGCCGGCGACCATCTCGACT